>CAYWND010000339.1:0-3765 GCA_964459085.1 uncultured Oceanibium sp.
TCATACCAGCGCCCGGGCGGAAACATCGCCCCGGTCGAGGCCGCCGCCATGACCGCGCCCGCAAACCCTATCAGTGTCAGCCAGTCCATACCCAAGCCTCAGCACCCGCTGGGGGCAATGTCAATGCACACCGCGGCGCGCCCTGTCACGCGCCTCCAACTCCAGCAAGATATCCGCCAGTCCCGACAGTTTGCGGTCCAGATCAAACGCCGACCGCTGACCGTCCGACCGCGCCGCCGCCTCGACCAGGAACGCCGTTTCCCCCAGCGGTGGTGCGTACAGCACGGCCGACCGGGGCGCGGGGATCGACAGCAGCGAGGCCACCAGCGACTCCAGCACCAACGCCAGTTTGCGCGGCTTGGAGGTATGGGCCCGGTGATCCACACTGTTATAGTCCAGCCGCGCAATCTCGGACCCGATGGCGGCATAGATGTACCGCGCGGCAAAGATCGCCGGACGGCATTCACGCGGCAGCACCCCGATCCCGGCCTCGGACCGGATATACAGCCTGCGCGCCTCGGCCAGCAGCCGATAAACAACCTGGTTCAACCCGCGCGAGGAGCGGGGCCGGGCCAGAAACGCGTCCGCGTCGATCCCCGCCTCGGCCAGCCAGTCGGTTGGCAGATACAGCCGCCCCTCGCGTGCATCCTCGCCCACGTCGCGGGCGATGTTGGTCAACTGCATGGCCACACCCAGATCACAAGCCCGCGCCAGGGTGTCTGCATCGCGCACGCCCATGATCACGGTCATCATCGCGCCAACGGTCGAGGCAACCCGCGCGGAGTAGGCCCGGACCTCCGACAACGTTTCGTACCTTCGCCCCATCGCGTCCCAGGCAAACCCTTCCAGCAACGCCTCGGGCAATGCGCGCGGCATGTCGTGGGCCTCGATCATCCGCGCAAAGGCACGATCCGCTGCGGCGTCTACCGGGTTGCCCGCATAGACCCGGTCCAGCCGGTCCCGCAACCTGAGTACCGCGGCAGGTTTCTCGTCGACCAGATCGACTGCATCATCGGCCAGCCGACAGAATGCATAAAGCGCCAGCGCCGGATCGCGCACCCGCTGCGGCAACAGCTTCGAAGCCGCGTGAAAGCTTTTGGATCCATGCTGGATCGCCACGCGGCAGGTTTCCAGATCCCGCTCGGCGCTCATTTTGCCCCCACCATCGCGGGGACCGGATCCGGCACCAGCTTGTCCAGCACCTCGGCCGAGGAAACGACCCCAGGCAGCCCGGCACCGGGGTGAGATCCCGCCCCGACCAGATACAGGCCGCGTACCTCTTCCGAAATGTTGTGCGGCCGGAACCAGGCACTTTGCAGGATGCGCGGCTCGATCGAGAACCCCGCACCATGGGGCGACAGATACCGATCCCGAAAGTCTTCGGGTGTCATCACGTGGCTTTCCGTCAGATGGTCGCCCAGGCTAGGTAACGGCCCATCCTCCAGGAATGCCTGCACTTTCTGGCGATAAGGTTCGGCCATGGCCTGCCAGTCGACCGGGTTTTCGGTGCCCAGATGCGGCACTGGCACCAGCGCATAGAAGGTATCGCACCCCTCGGGCGCTGCACTGGCATCGGTCACCGTCGGCCGATGCAGGTAGATCGAGAAGTCATCGGCCAGTTTGCCCCGGATGAAAATGTCGCGCACCAGACCTTCGTATCGTGGGCCATTCAGAATCGTGTGATGCCCGATCTCGGGCCACAGGTCCCGCGTGCCACGGGTGCCGAAATACCAGATGAACAAACCATTGGACCACCGCGTCCGTTTTAGCCGCCGGGGCGACCAACGCCGCTTGGGCCTTCCGCGCAGCAGGTGGTCATAGGTATGGCCCGCATCCGCATTGCTGACGATGCAGCGGCTTTCCAGCCGCTCGCCATCCTCCAGCACCACGCCCACCGCCTGGCCGTCCCGCTCTTCGATTCGGTCGACCGTGACGCCCAATCGGATCTCGCCGCCCTGCCGACGCACCAGCCCCGCAATCCCGTCGGCCAGCGCCCCCGCGCCGCCCATCGCGTAATGGACGCCGAATTCCTTTTCCAGATGGGCAACCAGCACGTACATCGAGGTGACATGGAACGGATCCCCACCGATGAACAGGGGATGAAAGCTCAACGCCATCCGCAACCGCTCGTCGGTCACCCGCGCCGCCGCATGGCCATAGGTGGACCGATCCGCCCGATACCAGGCAAAGATCGGCAGCACCTTGATCAGTTCCCACAGCTGGTGCATCGGCCTCCGGCCCAGGTTTTCGAACCCGAACCAGTACCGCGCCTCGGCATCCTTCAGAAAGCGGTCGTACCCGGAAAGGTCGCCTGGGCTCAGGCGCGCCACCTCGGCCCGCATGGCCTCGGTGTCCTGGCGCGCGGTAAAGGTTTCGCCATCGGGGAAATGGATCTTGTAGAACGGATCCAGCGCGCGCAGATCCACGTCATCTGACATCTTCCGCCCGCACAAGGTCCACAGCGCCTCGAACACCTGCGGCACGGTCACGATCGTGGGCCCCAGATCAAAGCGATAGCCGTTCTGGTGCCGCGCCGATGCGCGCCCGCCGACCATGTCCAGCCGATCCAGTACCGTAACCCGATAGCCCTTGGCGCCCAGCCGCACCGCCGCGGCCAGCCCGCCGAAACCCGCGCCGATCACAATCGCCGGGGGGCGCGGATCTTCCCCCGCCTGCGCCTCTGGGGCAGGATTGACCGACATGAGCATCGTGCAACCCTAGCAGTGTCCAGTTTAATTTACAATCTCGCCGAGAAGGGCTTTCCGAACCAATTTTTTGGTGCCAGAATAGGGATATGACGGGCCGGACAAAAACCGCCGATCTGACCAGATCGCCTGAAAACCTGTCATCTCAGGTTGTCACTCTGACCTTTTTCAGGTTCCAGGGGGTGTTAGGACGTCTTTGGGCCTTTGTCATGATGGGGCTGGCCAGGTTCCCGGTGGCACGCCTGCCCGGCCTTGGGTTCTACAAGCTTATGGGTGCCGGCACGGGCGAGGGTTTCACCCCGCGGCCCGACACGCGCACCGTTGTCATCCTGACCACCTGGCCCGACCTCGACACGGCCCAGCGGCAGGTCACATCTTCGGACATCTTCCGCCGCTACCGCGCACGGGCGGACGAGGCCTGGACGCTGCACCTGTCCCCGGTCTCATCTCGCGGGGCCTGGTCTGGCAAGGCACCGTTTCAGCCCGCGGGCGGCCCGCCACCGCCCGGCCCGATCGTCGCCCTGACCCGCGCCACAATCCGACCGGCGATCCTGTTGAAGTTCTGGGCGCGAGTTCCCGACATCTCGCGCGCGATCGGGTCCGACCCCAACGTGATCTTCAAACTGGGTGTGGGCGAGGTGCCCTGGTTTCACCAGATGACCTTCTCGATCTGGCCCGATGCCGACACGATGGCCCGCTTTGCCCGCGCAGATGGGCCGCATGCGAAGGCCATCAGTGCCGTGCGTCGCGGCGACTGGTTTGCCGAAGAACTCTATGCCCGGTTCACCATTCTCGCCGCCATGGGCAGCTGGAACGGAACCGATCCGCTGGCGGGCCTTGACCAGGCCATCGCAGCCGAATGAGCGATCCGAAATGACCCAGCCGTTTCCGTTCTCTGCAATCGTCGGTCAGGATGAAATGAAGCGGGCGATCACCCTGTCGGCCGTGGATCCCTCGATCGGCGGTGTGCTGGTCTTCGGCTACCGTGGCACCGGCAAGTCCACCTCGGTGCGCGCTCTGGCGTCGCTCGGAGAGCCCGCGGCCCTCGCGATCTCCGAAC
>CAYWND010000340.1:0-3759 GCA_964459085.1 uncultured Oceanibium sp.
CGCTTATCCCGCACATGGATCTATCCTCTCATTCGCCCTGATCGCCCTGGACTTGCGTCCAAGCTGGGACCGTCCTTTCGGAAATCCCTGATAGAAAGGGCCCTTTTAAATTACAAGTCCAAGCGTGCGACGGGCATGTCATGGGGTGCTGACTGTGCAATTGTCGCGTCTTGCCTGGCCTCGGAGACGATCATCCGGATGATGTCCGTCAGACGGTCGATTTCGGCCTTGGATTCACTCTCGGTCGGTTCAAACAGCATCGCCTGCGACAGGTCCTCGCCATAATAGACGCACCCGCCGCCGACCAGGGTCGGGGGATGGATGCCAAAGTCGATCATCCGCTTGGCCAGATCAAAGGTCGTGATGGGGAGGTTTCCGCCATCCAGCAGCGCTTCGTGCATGCAGTACTTGTCGAAGGCTGGAGGGATGATGTCCCTGAGCCGGTGCATCAGGTAGTTGGCGTTGATCACCGCATCTTCGGTCGCCTGCTTCAGCCCCTCCGCCCCCATCGACCGGATGTAGCAATAGGCCCGCAACAGCACCGAGATATGCCCAAAGAAAAGCTTGGTCTGAAGGGGGCCATGATCAAAGCCATCCGCCGTGAACCCGGCCGAGATATACTTGGCCAGGGGCGCCTTGACCCCGATCGGTCCTGCCCCGGGCCCGCCGCCGCCATGCGGGGTCGACAGTGTCTTGTGGGTGTTGATGTGGGCGATATCGAACCCCATACCGCCCGGTGTCGCCTGACCCATCAGCGCGTTCATGTTGGCGCCATCATAGTAGAGCAGCGCACCGGCCGCATGAGTTGCGGCAATGATCTCTTCGATCTCTTCCTCAAAGAGACCAAAGGTCGAGGGGTTCGTGGTCATCACCAGCGCGGTTTTGTCGCCCAGCGCGTCTTTCAGCGCCTGCGCATCCATCAGACCATCGGGCCGGGTCCCGACAATGCGGCAGGTAAACCCGACCATGGTGGCCGAGGCCGGGTTCGTGCCATGGGCAGAGTCGGGAATGATGACCTCGGTCCGCTGGTGCTGGCCCGTATCCTCGAAATAGCGCCGCGCGACCATCAGACCCTTAAGCTCGCCATGCGCCCCGGCGGCGGGGGACAGGTCGACGGCATCCATGCCCATCAGCGCACAGAGATGGCCTTGCAATTCGCCGTAGACCCCGGCGATCCCGTCCAGGCTTTTGCGGGGTTGCAGGGGATGGACGGCCTGAAACCCCACAAGCTCGGTCAGCTTGTCGTTGCGCTTGGGGTTGTATTTCATGGTGCAGGACCCCAACGGATAGGACCCGGTGTCGACGCCAAAGTTGTGGCGGCTGTAGCCGGTGTATTTCCGCACCAGCGCAATCTCGGTCATCGGCGCCAGATCGTCGGGAAACACACGATCCCCTTGGATCGGCGGACCATCGGGCGCCGAGCCACCCAGCACCTTTTGCGCAGCGTCCCATGCCGGACCTGGATCTTCGCCCAGACTGGCCGCTGCTGCGGCCAGATAGGCCTGCAGCGACGCGGGGCCCTTGTTCTCGGTCACGGAAATCAGCAGTTGGTTGTCCGCCAGGCCCGGATGCTGATCGGCGGCCAACCCGGCAAAGATGCCTGCGTCATAAAGGTCATCTTGCAGTTTCGCCACCGCCGCCGCCGAGCCGAGGTCGATCACGAACTCGAACAGGTGGTCACCGGTCAGGGTCGATGCACAACCCGCAAGTGCCGTCAGGCCCGCGCGAAGCGCCCGCGCATGGCGGTGGCTGTGCCGGGCCATATCGCGCAGCCCCCTACCGCCATGCAGCGTCAGATAGGCCCCCGCGCGCAGCGCATTCAGCGCCTGGTTCGAGCAGATGTTCGAGGTTGCCCGATCGCGCGCCACATGCTGCTCGCGATCCTCGAAGACCAGGGCAAAGGCGGGCTTGCCGTTGATGTCGTTGACCTTGCCGATCAGACGCCCGGGCGTCAGCGGGCGCAGGGCGCGGGTGCAGGCCAAAATCCCCAGATGCGCGCCGCCTGCAAACATGTGCAGGCCCAGGGGCTGTCCCTCCATCACGACGATGTCAAAGCCGATCTCGCCAAGCGCAGGGCCCAATGCGGCGCAATAGGGATGCACCGCCCCGACAAGCAGCGCGTCCACCTCGGCCGCCAGTTTGGCCGCGCCGTCCAGATCCTCCAATACGCCCAACTGGTTGGGGCTTTGCAGGACCACCGCCGCCACGGTGCCGGACTGCGCGGGGTCGGCCGTATAATCCGTCCGGCCGGTCGCCGGGTCTGTCGGCAGGGCGACGACGCGAACGTCCCTGCCCCAGTTATAGCTGTCCAGGATGGCCCGATACTGAGGCAGCAGCCCGGCGGACACCAGAATGGTGTTTTTCTTCTTTGCCCGAACGGCCATCCAGCACGCCTCGGCCAGGGCGGTGGCCCCGTCGTAATGCGAGGATGTCACGATCGGCAGACCCGTCAACGCGGCCACCTTGACGGTAAAGTCGTTGAGCGCGGCCAGAAGGCCCTGGCTCATCTCGGGTTGGTAGGGGGTGTAGGCGGTCAGAAACTCCCCCCGTTCCGCGATCGCATCGATGACCGCCGGGACCGTGTGGTCATAGCACCCCGCGCCCAGATAGCAGTCCAGCGCGACCGCGTTCCCGTTCTGCGCCGCGTATCCGTGCATCCGCTTTTGCAACTGCCGCTCGTCGCAGGGGGCCGGCAGATCCAGCGGCCCGGTGCACCTGAGGTTTTCAGGGATTTGCTGAAAGAACGTGGATCCGCTGGGCACCCCCATCTCGTCCAGAATGGCCTGGCGATCCTGGGGGGTCAGACCAAGAATGGGCGATTGGTCATCCATACGTCACCTTCGAAATGCTTGCCTGTGGGGGCTTTGCGGCCTTTGTTTGTGCTCTTTTTCAATTCTCTCTCATACACCCAAGTCGTTTTGCAAGATTAACGGGGGCCCCGGCAGCACAGGCGGCTGAGCCGCTGCAAGCAGGCAACCCGTTGGACCGGTTTGGGCCTGGGTTTCCGCAGATATTTGCAATCCAGATCTAACGCATCTGATGGACGCCGAGTTGGATCATAATAGGGCCAAGATATGTCAATGCGCTGACCGGAGCACCCTCGACAGATGTGTTCGGTTCGCTACCACGGGTTGTCCTGGCACAAGCAGCTAAATCGAGGTGTTCTGGCAAGAGGATGTCTTTCTGCGAAAATCCAACAGATGTACATCAGAAATTGCGCGCGTAAAGAGAAGTCCGAAGACCAAAAGGCCAAGTGTTTCGAGCAGCATGCACCACCGCGATTAAATGTCGGAACGCTAAGTGGCCACGTTCAATTGTTTTGTTGGATTTAAGGAGGTGATTGGAGCGGGCGATGAGATCAATATAAACACTTATAACTGATGTTTAGCTTACATATTTTCTGTTGTCCAACATCTGTCCAACAAATTGAGGCTGCTAGAGCTGGCTGACATGTTCAGCCTTGGTGCTCCGATGCTTCGCGGTTAGGATTGGTCCGCCTAGGTTCTTGTCAACCCTAGGGCATCGCGATGCTCTTCAATCATGGAGAGATCGTGATGAGGATACTTTCAAAACGCCAGCTGAAGGAGTTGGTCTTGTACTCACCGCAGCACATTGCACGACTGGAGAAGGCAGGCTTATTCCCCAAGCGGGTCCAGCTCGGCCTGAACCGGGTGGGATGGCTGGAGAGTGAAGTGTTGGAGTGGCTCGAAGAACGGCTGAAGCGTCGAGACTGACCTAACCGACACTCCTGATTTCAGG
>CAYWND010000341.1:0-3747 GCA_964459085.1 uncultured Oceanibium sp.
ACCGACGCGATGTTGATAATGCGTCCCTGGCGAGCCTTCATCATGCCCCGCAGGACCCCACGACACAGTCGCATGGTCGAGGTCAGATTGACCGCGATCACGGTGTCCCATTCCTCGTCACTCATCCGCATGAACAGGTTGTCACGGGTGACGCCCGCGTTGTTGACCAGGATGTCCAGGCCGCCCATCGCATCTACCGCCTGCTTGGGCAGGGCCTCGACCGCGTCGGCGTCGCTCAGGTTGCAAGGCGTCACATGCGCCCTCTCGCCCAGATCTGCGGCAAGCGCCTCCAGCGGCTCCAGCCGCGTACCCGACAGCGCGACGGTTGCGCCCTGCGCATGCAGCCCGCGCGCGATGGCGCCGCCGATCCCGCCCGAAGCACCAGTCACCAGCGCGGTTTTTCCAGTCAGATCGAACATCTCATTCCCCTGCCATTGCCTTGACATCATCAGCGGTGTTGATCGGGCGCACAGCCAAGTCGCGACTGATCCGCCGCGCCATGCCCGACAGCGCCTTGCCAGCGCCCACCTCGACAATCTCGGTCACGCCCTTGTCCACCATGAACATGACGCTCTCGCGCCACCTGACCGATCCTGTAACTTGATCCAGCAGATAGTTCCGGATCAGCATCGGGTCCGACACCGCGTGCGCGCAGACATTGGCCACCAGTGGCACCTTTGGCTGTTTAATGTCGACATGGCTCAACGCGTCGGCCATGACCCGCGCGGCCGGTTCCATCATCGCGCAGTGGAACGGCGCGCTGACAGGCAGCATCAGGGACCGCTTGGCGCCCTTGGCCTTGGCGATCTCGACGGCGCGCTCAACCGCCGCGCGCCCGCCCGAGATCACGACCTGTGCGGGATCATTGTCATTCGCCGCACTCAGACACGCCCCCTGCGCCGCCTCTTCCGCGACCGCTTTCACGGTCTCCAGGTCCAGCCCCAGGATCGCCGCCATCGCGCCCTCGCCCACCGGCACCGCTTCTTGCATGGCCGTCCCGCGTGTGCGCAGCAAGCGCGCGGTGTCCGACAGCGTCAGCGCGCCAGCCGCGCACAGCGCCGAATACTCGCCCAACGAGTGGCCCGCGACAAAGGCCGCGCTGTCCACACCGATCCCCTCGGCCTCCAACGCGCGCATCGCGGCAATCGAGGTGGCCATCAACGCGGGCTGCGCATTTGCCGTCAGGGTCAGCGTCTCGATCTCGCCCTCCCAGATCAGGCCGGAAAGGTCCTCGCCCAACGCCTCGTCAACTTCGTCGAAAACGGCCTTGGCCGCCGGGTAAGTCGCGGCCAGATCTCGGCCCATGCCGATGGTCTGTGCACCCTGCCCCGGAAACACAAATGCTCTTGTCATTGCATCCTCCCTGTATGGCCCCCGTCTATCCCGCCTTCCCCGCGCCGTCCAGACCGCCAGGGCGCAGACAGGACGCTACCCGGCACGCTGGGCCAGATCGCCGCGCCGATCCCACAGCCATCGTGCAAACGGGCGCAGACCAAGGCCGGTCCTGATCTCGAACTCTTCATAATGGAAGTCCCGAGGCGATACGCCAGAGACGGCGAAACCCTGCGCAAGCGACCGACGCATCTCGACTGGACCGCAGAACATGACGCGTGCTGCGTCGCCGCTCCTGTTCAGAAATTCGGTCGCGCCCTCGGCCGTCAGCCGCCCTCGCGCAGCACTTTCCCAGAGCTCCAGCCGGAAATTGTCCTTCGCAGCCGCCAGATCCTCCAGCTCGGCAAGATGCGCTGCCGAGGATCTGTCACGCACAGAGTAGATCATGGTGACCGGCGGATCCGATGGTGCCAGCGCCTGTCCAAGCGCCAGGAACGGCGTCACACCAATCCCTGCCGCTATCCACAGCCCCGAGCGCGCGGGCCCCTGCCCGAACCGGCCATAGGGCCCCTCGACACGCACGGCACCGCCTGCCTCGACAGCGCGGATCACCCGCCCCGTCAGATCGCCCAAGGGCGCAACCGTGATCCGCAAGCGGCCATCCTCGGCAGGCGCGCTGCTGATGGTAACGGGATGCGGTTCGGGCAGACCCGCGCCCATAAAACTGAAGAATGCGAATTGCCCAGGTCTGTGGCGCAGCGCGCGCCCCTCGGGCACCATCTCGATGGCCAGCGCTCCGTGTTCCTGCCGAGTGCGCTCGACCCGATAGGTGCGATAGGGGCGAAAGCGCCGCGGTGCCGAGGTATAGGCATAGGCCACCAGCCCGATTACACACACCACGCCCATATACAGCCCCAGCGGATCGCCGTTGCTGAACGGCTTCAGGATGAACAGGTAGTGCAACGCACCCATGACAAAGAAGATCCCGATCAGGCGGTGTGTCCATTTCCACAAATGGTAGGGGATGAAGGTCGCGATTGTGATGATCACCAGGATCAACAGTCCATAAAGGCTGATCTCGCCCAGTGTTTCCGCCGCCACGACAATCACGGTCTCGCGCCCCAGACCGTCCATTTCGGCGTCTATCGTGTCGTGCAGCAGGATCGCCACCATGGACCCGATGCCCAACCACTTGTGCACCCGATAGGACTGGTCCAGTGGCCCGAAAACCGGCTCGACCCCCGACCAGCGGGTTGCAATGATTTGTGCGATCGCCATGGCGATCAGCGCTGCCATGCCAAGGTACTGGCTGAACAGCGCGATCACATCCCGACCGCGGGCGATACCTGGCAGCCAAATGATCGGCAGCAGCAGCAAAATCGCAATCAATACAATGCCAAGTGGTCTCAACGCTGTGTCTCCCGCTGATTTGCCCCACGCCTAACCGACGCAATGGAATCCCGCAACCTTCCCCTTGCATTCGCCTGCGCGAGGTGTATAAGCCCCCGATCTCCTCGGAACGGATGACCCGCGGGCCCCTCGAGCATGGCAGAGGAGATTATGGTGCTCATGCGATGAAGCCCGTCAGACACAGGTGATACACATGGCTCTTTACGAGCATGTCTTCATTGCGCGGCAGGATCTCTCGACCGCGCAGGCCGAAGGACTGGTTGAACATTTCTCCCAGGTCTTGGCCGACAACGGCGGCAAAGTCGTTGATCAGGAATATTGGGGCCTCAAGACGATGGCCTACAAGATCAACAAAAACCGCAAGGGCCACTACGCCTTTCTGAAAACTGACAGCCCGTCGCCTGCGGTTCAGGAAATGGAACGCCTGATGCGTCTGCATGACGACGTCATGCGTGTGATGACCATCAAGGTCGACAAGCACGAGGAAGGCCCCTCGGCTGTGATCCAGGCAAAGAACGCCAAGGACGAACGCGGCGCCCGCAACGCCCGTCCGCCCCGCCGCGACTGAGGAAAGGCTGAACAATGGCAAACAGACCCTTCATGCGCCGCCGCAAAACCTGCCCGTTTTCCGGCGATAACGCCCCGAAAATCGACTACAAGGACGTGAAACTTCTGCAGCGCTACATCTCCGAGCGCGGCAAGATCGTCCCCAGCCGCATCACCGCCGTGTCGGCGAAGAAGCAGCGAGAGCTGGCCCGCGCGATCAAGCGCGCCCGCTTCCTCGCCCTTCTGCCGTATCACGTCCGCTAAGGAGGATCTCATGGAAGTGGTTCTTCTCGAACGTGTCGCCAAGCTGGGCCAGATGGGTGATGTCGTATCGGTCAAGCAAGGCTACGCCCGCAACTACCTTCTGCCCCAGGGCAAGGCGCTGCGCGCGACAGACGCGAACCTGATGCATTAACTGTGATCAACGCGCGTCCCTCTGGGGGCCTGGAACGGGGCTAG
>CAYWND010000342.1:0-3735 GCA_964459085.1 uncultured Oceanibium sp.
CGGCATCGAAAGAAGACAGCCCCGCTTGAGCGCCCGAGACAGCGACGTCATCCTGCAAAGGCTGATGTCGCTCCACCCCAAGATCATCGACCTGTCGCTGGACCGCATGTGGCGGATCCTGGAGGCGCTGGGCCATCCCGAACGCATGCTGCCGCCATCGGTGCTGATTGCCGGGACCAACGGAAAGGGGTCAACGGGGGCCATGATCCGCGCGGGGCTGGAGGCTGCGGGCAAGACGGTTCACGCCTATACCAGTCCCCACCTGGTGCGATTTCACGAACGCATCCGCGTGGGCGGCGACCTGATTGGCGAAGACACCCTGTCGGACCTGCTGCTGGAATGCGAAGCCGCGAACGGAACCGAACCGATCACCTATTTCGAGATCACCACAGCGGCCGCGTTTCTCGCATTCGCCAGAACCCCCGCGGATTTCGCGGTGATCGAGGTCGGGCTGGGTGGACGGCTGGATGCGACCAATGTGATCGATCAGGACCTGTCGGTGATCACGCCGGTGTCGCTGGACCACCAGCAATATCTGGGCGAGACAGTCGACGAGATCGCCTTTGAGAAAGCCGGGATCCTGAAACCCGGCGTGGCTTCGGTCATCGGGCCGCAGGTCGACGCGGCGCTGCATGTGATCGAACGCAGGGCCGAAGAGGTTGGCGCACCGATCAGCGTTCATGGCCAGGACTGGCAGGTCTGGGAAGAGCATGGCCGGCTGGTATATCAGGATGGCGACGGCCTGCTGGACCTGCCCCTGCCCCGCCTGATCGGCGCGCATCAGGTGCAAAACGCCGGGATCGCCCTGGCCGCGTTGCGCGCACTGGGCCCGCATGATGCCGAGGCCGCAATGACCGCAGCGGACTGGCCTGCCCGGATGCAGCGTCTGCGCAAGGGGCCGCTGGTCGAGGCCGCGGGCCGGGCCGAGATCTATCTGGACGGCGGTCACAATCCGGCTGCCGGGCAGTCGCTGGCCGAGGCCCTGACGCGGCTGTCGGTGCGCCCGCTGCACATGATCTGCGGCATGCTCAAGACCAAGGACGTTCACGGCTATCTGGCACCGCTGGCAGCGACTGCCACATCGTTGCATGCGGTCTCGATCCCCGGCGAAACGGCCACGTTGGAGGCCGATCAGACCGCCGCCGCCGCGCGTGACGTCGGATTTGCCCACGTGACGGCCGCGCCATCAGTCGAGGCCGCCGTTCGCGAGATCGTGGACCAAGACCCTGGGGCCCGTATTCTGATTTCGGGATCGCTGTATCTGGCGGGAACCGTGCTGGCGGATAATGACTAGACGTACCGCACCCCGTTGCGTCGCCACGGCCGCCGCGGCGCTGCTGGTGCTGTCGGCCTGTGAAAATCCCGCCCCCGAACCGTCGACGCAAACCGCACTTGCGGGCACGTTGGAACGATATTGCCTGGCCTCGGTGGCCGAGACGGCAGGCGACGCAGATGTCACTGTTCTGGGGCGCGCAACCGTTCCCGAAGGCCGCCTGATCCGGGTGGGCGTCGGACCCGACCGGATCCCGTTTGACTGCATCGTCTCGCGCGATGGGCGGGCCGTGGATTTGTCGGACCGGATGCGGGCCCCGACCTCGGCGCCGCTGTAGGATCACCGGGGCGCGGCCTCGCGCCATCCCGGAGACGGCGCGCGGAGGGTTGTCGCGGCATGAGTATTTGGGGAGCAAAGAGGGCCCTCAACTAGGTGTAAAGGGCCCTTTCGTTTTGTTTACAAATACTCGGGCGCGCGAGGCAGAGCCTCGCATGGGAGCCACTCGTTCAGATCGAGTCGTCGATCCAGCCCTGCAGCGCCGCTTTGGGCGCGGCACCGGTCTTGTTCGACACAACCTGGCCGCCCTTGAACAGAAACAGCGCGGGGATGCCGCGCACACCCAACTGGCTGGGCGAGGCGGGGTTTTCGTCGACATTGACCTTGGCGATCTTCACCTTGCCGGCGTATTCGTCGGAAAGCTCTTCGAGTGCCGGGCCGATCTGCTTGCACGGGCCGCACCATTCGGCCCAGAAGTCGACGACGACGGGGATATCGGAATTCACCACCTCGGATTCGAAGGTGCTGTCGGTGACTTTGACGGTTGCCATTGGATACTCCGGTTCGACTATATCTCGTTGGATAGGGAAGGTAGGCACGGCACCTGTAGGGGTCAATGGGCCATCGCGCTTTGCAACATCTCTTTCACGGCTTCGTGCGGCATCTGCAGAAAACTGGCATTCGCGGTCCACAGGATGCCCGCCCGGATCTGGTGATCAGGTAGGATCTGGGTCAGTGCCGCGTGGTAGAGCGCCAGTTGCATGGCGTAGGCGCGCGGCACATCGATCCAGGTAACTGGCACCTCGCGATTGGACTTGAAATCCACCACCCATGCCGCGCCATCACGGACGATCAGCCGGTCGATCTGACCGCTGATTGCGCGCCCGTCCAGCGTATCGAGCGTTCCGGTCACCGATACTTCGGCCAGCGCGCCGGGGGCAAAGATCCAGGCGAGGTCGGGCCGGTCCAGCACCGCCGATACCTCGGCCAGCGCGCTGGCGGCCAGATCCGACGGGATCCCCTCGGCGCCATTGGCGGCCAGTTGGTCGGCCACGGGCCCGCGGGCGTCCGGGGTCAGACCCGGCAGGTGTTCCAGCAGCCGGTGGGTGTGGACCCCGCGCAGGCGGGCCCGTTCGGCTGTGTCCCCGGATGGCGGGTCTGCCGGGCCGGGATCGGCGGCCAGAAGCTGCGAGGGGATCAGCGGCTCGAGCGATTTTGCGGGCGGCGGCAGGCGCGATGCGATCCAGTCGGGCAGATCCGTCGCCGGGTCGGGCTGAGTGGTTGCTGGCGCGGCGGCATCGGGCGAAGAGCTGTCCCATCCTGCCGCATAGCTAAGCCCGCCATCATCATCCGGGGCCGCCCCCAGCGACGTAAGCCCGTCGCGGACGGCGGGATACCAGGCGGTCTCGGGCGTGCCGATGTCGCCCGCACCGCAGACAATCAGCCATTGTTCGGCGCGGGTCATCGCGACATATAGCAGGCGCCATGCCTCTTGCGTCTCGCGGGCCTTGCGCGCGGCGTCGGCCTGGGCCTGCGCAGGCGGCATGCGGTCGATGGCGACCGCGGGGACCAGCGTGCCATCGTCCAGGCGCGTCAGGGGCGGTGCGCTGCGCCCGCCCTGGGTTCGCTTGCCGGTGTCGGGCAGGATGACGATCGGCGCCTCGAGCCCCTTGGCGCCGTGTACGGTCATCACGCGCACCTCTGCGGCGTGCTGGGCCAGTTCCCGTTTGACCTGTACGTTGCTGCCCGCCATCCAATCGATGAACCCACCCAGCGTCGGCGGCTCGACCCGTTCGTAGTCCAGCGCGAGGTCCAGCAGCACTTCGACCGCGTCCTCGGCCTCGGGGCCCAGGCGGGCGGCGATCCGGCCCCGCGCGCCGTGCCGCGTCAGCAGGCGTTCCAACAGCTCGTGCGGGCGCAGGAAGTCGGCGCGGGCGCGCAGCTCGCGCAGCAGGGCGCAGGCGTCGGGAAAGGTATCTTCGCGCGACATCAGCGCGCTGAGCAGGGTGCCCGGGCGGTCGTGGGCCAGGCTAAAAAGGTCATCTTCGGTCAGACCAAAGAGCGGCGAGCGCAGCGCGGCGGCCAGGGACAGATCGTCCTGCGGGGTTGCGATGACCCTGAGCAGGGCCATGAAGTCCTGAACCACAAGCTGGTCGTTCATGACCAGCCGATCGGCCCCGGCGACG
>CAYWND010000343.1:0-3715 GCA_964459085.1 uncultured Oceanibium sp.
AGGCCGATGTGGAAAGTGCCCAGCCCGGAGCGGCCCCGGCCGCAGCCCCTGCCGCTGCTGCGCCTGCCGCGGCAGCTACCGCCGCGCCAGCCGGCCCGTCCACGGATATGGTCGCCAAGATGTATGCCGACCGCGACTACGAAGAAGTCGCGCTCGACGGCATGCTCAAGACCATCGCCGCCCGCCTGGACGAGGCCAACCACACGAACCCGCATTTCTATCTGCGCCGGGACATCCATATCGACGCCCTGCTGAAATTCCGCAGCCAGCTGAACAAAAGCCTCGAGGCCCGCGGCGTAAAGCTCAGCGTCAACGACTTCATCATCAAGGCCTGCGCCCTGGCGCTGCAGGATGTGCCCGACTGCAATGCGGTCTGGGCCGGGGATCGGGTGTTCAAGCTCAAACCCTCAGACGTGGCGGTCGCCGTCGCCATCGAGGGCGGGCTCTTCACGCCTGTCCTGCGGGATGCGGACACCAAGACCCTGTCCACGCTCAGCGCCGAGATGAAGGACCTCGCCGGGCGCGCGCGAGAGCGCAAGCTCGCGCCCCACGAATACCAGGGCGGCAGCTTCGCGATCTCGAACCTCGGAATGATGGGGATTGAAAACTTCGACGCGGTGATCAATCCGCCGCACGCCTCGATCCTCGCGGTCGGCGCGGGCGTCAAGAAACCGGTCGTCGATGCCGCAGGTGCCGTGCAGCCCGCCCCGGACATGTCGGTCACCCTCTCGGTCGATCACAGGGTCATCGACGGCGCGCTCGGGGCCCAGTTCCTGGCCGCCGTCAAAGGCTATCTCGAAGACCCGATCAACATGCTGGCCTGATCAGCAAAACATGAAAAGCCCCCGGTGCTTAATCCAGCGCCGGGGGCGATACCCTATAAAGCGGTCTTTGCTCTACAAATACTCACCTGCGGGATGGCGGGTGGGGCGAGATGCGGCAAAGCCGCAGGAGCGTCCCCGCCATCACGCCTCCAGATACCCATCCTTCCACTTCAAAACGACATTGAACGAGATTGAAATCCGCGGCGCATCCGACAGGTTCGGATGCACCAGATGATGCAGAAACGATGGCCACAGCAACAGTTGCCCGGCCCGGGGCAACACCCGGTGCTCGGGGTCGAACTGCCCATCCCCCGCAATCGCCCCCATATTCGCCTGCCCCCGCGGATCAAAGAAACTGATCGCGCCGGGATCCAGATCCGTGCGATGGGTCGCAACCCCGGACGCATCCGGAACGGCCACATAATATGTGCCCGACAGCCACGAATGCGGATGGTTGTGCAGATTGTGGTAATCACCCTTCAGATTGATGTTCGGCCAGGCCTGCACCGACCACTCCAGATCCGCGCGCACCCCCGCCTCTCGCGCATAGTCCAGCACCGCGCGGTCGAAACACTGCCGCAGCCACCCGATTGCCGGGTGTTCGCGCTCCATCAGGTTCCCGGCCAGGTAGTCGCCAGTCAGATCCGCATGCGCCGCATCCTCGGCCATCAACCAGGCGCCAAGGGCGGCATTCGCGCCCTCAGCACCCGGCAGATCAACCGACATGAACAGGGTTGGCCACAGGCGATGGAACTCCGGCCCCGCCATCGGATCAGTCCATGTGGAACCCGGGCGTCGATTTCGACAACGCCACCTCGTCCTCGCTCATGTCCTCGGGGATGCCGTCAAACAGCGGCGTAGACAGGTACCGCTCGCCCGTATCGGGCAGCATGGTCAGGATCACCGATCCCGGTGCCGCACTCTCGGCCACCTTCATCGCAATGCCAAAGGTCGATCCGCCCGAAACACCGGTAAAAATCCCCTCCTGCGTGGCCAGCTTGCGCGACCATTCCATGCCGTCCGCCCCAGCAATGGGGATCAGTTCATCATAAAGCGCATTGTCCAGCGCTTCCTGCAGCACATAGGGAATAAAATCCGGGGTCCAGCCCTGAATGGGGTGCGGCTCGAAGGCCGGGTGGCTCTCGTCCGGCTGATTGGCGGCATTGCGTGCCTGGCTGTGCCCTGATCCGACAAGCTGCGCGTTCGCCGGTTCGGTCAGGATGATCTTGGTGTCGGGCCGCTCGCGCCGCAGCACGCGCCCCACGCCGCTGACGGTGCCACCTGTACCATAGCCGGTGACGAAATAGTCCAACCGCTGCCCGTCGAAGTCCGCCAGGATCTCGCGCGCGGTGGTGTTCTCGTGCACCAGCGCGTTGGCGGCCGTCTCGAACTGACCGGCAAAGAACCAACCGTTCGCCTCGGCCAGCTCGCGCGCCTTTTGGTACATGCCGAACCCCTTCTGCGCGCGTGGGGTCAGCACCACTTTCGCGCCCAGAAACCGCATCAGCTTGCGCCGCTCAATCGAGAAACTGTCGGCCATGGTGATGACCAGCGGATAGCCCTTGGCCGCACATGCCATTGCCAACCCGATCCCGGTGTTGCCACTGGTCGCCTCGACCACGGTCTGTCCGGGGCTCAGCGTCCCTGACCGCTCGGCCTCTTCCAGGATGCTGATGGCCAGCCGATCCTTCACCGAAGCCGCCGGATTGTAGAACTCGGCCTTCACATAGATTGTCACGCCCTCGGGCGCCAGCCGGTTGATCCGGATGGCAGGCGTGTCGCCCATCGTCTCGATGATGCTGTCATACAGGCGGCCGCGTCCGGCCGTGGTTCTGGGTGCGGATGTCATGTCTGTCCCCCTCGTGGTTGGTCGGCCCAATGGCCGACCCGAGGCAGACTAGCAGACGCCCGCAGGCTCAGGCTACCGTCAAAGCGCGGGAAATTCCTCGCTCAGCAACTGATCCATGGTCTTCGACGGCTCGGAACACCCGGCCTCGCCCACGATCCGGGCGGGCACGCCCGCGACCGTCTTGCACGGCGGCACCTCTCGCAAAACGACCGAGCCCGAGGCGATGCGCGAACAATCCCCCACCGTGATGTTGCCCAACACCGCGGCACCCGCCCCAATCAGCACGCCATTGCCGATCTTGGGATGCCGGTCGTCGTCTTCCTTTCCGGTCCCGCCCAGCGTGACGGAATGCAGCATGGAAACATTGTCGCCCACAACTGCGGTTTCGCCGATCACGATCGAATGCGCATGGTCGATCATGATCCCTTTGCCCATCCGGGCGCCGGGGTGAATGTCGACACCAAAAATCTCGGACGTGCGCATCTGTACGAAATACGCCATGTCCGCACGGCCGCGCGTCCACATGTAATGCGCGATCCGATAGCATTGCAGCGACAGATACCCCTTGAAGAACAAGAGTGGCTGAATAAATCGGTGGCAGGCCGGATCCCGCTCGTAGACCGCCATCATGTCGGCCAGCGCTGCTTCAATCAGCGCGGGATCGTCGGCATAGGCCTTGTCCAGGATCTCTCGCAGGATCAGATCGGACATCTCTTCGGACGCCAGCTTGTGCGCCAGGCGATAGCTCAGCACCGATTGGAACGTCTGGTGATACAACACCCCGGCATGGACCAACGATGCCATAAGTGGCTCGTTTTCCACGATTTCCTTGGCTTCAACCCGGATCCGTGACCAGATCGGATCGACCTCTTTCAATTTCGGTGCCGGTTCGGCCATGGCGGCCTCCTGTCTTCCTGTGTAGCGCCGGTCGGATTGCGACCTTAACACCGAAATCATAGAGTTGCCGTGATTTTTCAAGCCAAAGCTGCGTGAACGTGATGGAAAAATCTCAATCCGAGCGGTTTCGCCACCTGATAGAGGC
>CAYWND010000344.1:0-3712 GCA_964459085.1 uncultured Oceanibium sp.
CCGCTGCCGCCCGACCATGCCTTTTGGGCCCATCCCAAGGTCACGGTGACGCCGCATATCGCCTCGGTCACTCGGCCCGGCACGGCGGCCGAGGCGATCGCAGAAAACCTGGCAGGATTTTTGGCAGGTCGGCCGCTGCAGAACCTGGTGGACCGGTCGCGGGGCTATTGAGGCGTGACAAACGCGGGCAACGGTATGGATGGCCGCTTCGGCGAGAGTGTTTTTTCTAGATCAGGCGCGGCGGGGTGTCGGGGTCGCGCGTGGGCAGGCCAGCAGGTTCCGGATCGGGGATATCCAGGCGCAGGGCAAGTTCTGGTAACGCGTCGAAGGCGGGATCGCCGGGCTGGTAGAACGCCACATCCAGCACGGTTTCCGAAAATCCACCGATGCTGAGCGCCTCGGACATCGCGCGCGAGATTGCTGGCTCGGTGCCGGTGGCGGCGCCTTCGATGCAGAGAAGCAGCCCGGTCTCGCCATCGCCGTAGGCCGCCCCGGCCAGCCAGGCGCGCGTGGCCAGCCCCGAGAGGATCGGCAAGCGCGCGGTCAGGAGCGCGACCAGCGCCTCGGGCGGATCGTCCGGGGCCTGCAACGCCTGGATCTGTCCTGCGCGCACGCGGGGCAGGGCGGCGGCCATCTCGACCAGCCAGGCCAGGGCCGCCGGTTCCAGCAGGATCGAGGATGGCGCGACGTCGAGGTTCAGGCCCAGCCCGATGCCCGCGTCTGCCAGCATCTGTGCCAGCTGGCGCCCGGCCATCGCGGCATAGGCGGCCCCGTTAGGCAGAAACGCGGCCAGCCGGGCCTCGGTATCGAAGGCCAGGGCAAGCGGGCCGTCGGCGGTCTGGAGCACGAGCGGTTTCAGCGACTGGCCCGCGGGGGGCTCTTCGAGGGCGAGGAAGACTTCGGTTGCGGCCAGCGCTGCGTAGAAGCCGCGCCGGGCAGCCTCGTCCCCGTCGTTCTGGGCCATGCGGGCGTGGGCTGCGTCGAGCGGTGTCATGGGGACGAGGCGATAAGGCCTGCAATCCGCGATCGCAAGTGGGGAACCAGTTCCGCCTCGAACCAGGGGTTCTTGCGCAGCCAGGCGGTGTTGCGCCACGAGGGGTGGGGCAGCGGGATCGTATCGGGGGCAAAATCAGCCCAGGCGCGGACGGTGTCTGTGACCCCCTTGGCGCCCAGGTGCCAGCGCTGGGCATAGCCGCCGACCAGCAGTTTCAGGCGCACGCCTGCGAGGTTGGCCATGACCCTGTCGTGCCAGGTGCGCGCGCAGATCGGGGGTGGGGGCAGGTCGGCCCCCTTGGCGTCGTAGCCGGGAAAGCAAAAGGCCATGGGCAGAACAGCGATGCGCGTGCGGTCGTAGAACGTCGCCCGGTCAATCCCCATCCAGTCGCGCAAGCGGTCGCCCGAGGGGTCGTCGAACGGCCTGCCGCTGGTGTGCACGCGCATGCCCGGTGCCTGGCCCGATATCAGGATCGGTGCGACCGCCGAGAGCCATGGCACCGGGCGCGGCGCGTGCGCGGTATGGGTGGCCGCGAAGCGGTCGGCGCAGAGCCGACAGGCGCGGATGTCCCGGGTCAGGGGGTCAAGGTTGGACATATGCGGGATCCTTGCGCAGGCCGACGATCTTGCCAAGCGCGAAGGCTGGCAAATTGAATCCGCGTACCGCTGCTGCGACGATCAGCACGGGCAGCCGCCCATTGGGCGACCACAGTGCAAGGCGAAGCGCAGCCTCGCGCCCCGGGGATACTTTATGGACGATGGAAGGGGGTTGCGAAAGATTCAACATTTCTATAATTATTGAAATATGGAAAAGATCGATGATTTGATTCTGTCGCAGGAGGCGGCTGCGGACAGCTTCGCGGCGCTGGGGTCCGAGCCGCGGTTGGCGGTGGTGCTGGCACTGGTGGGCGCGGGGCCCACGGGGTTGTCAGCGGCCGAATTGGCCGAGCGGACCGGGATTGCGGGGTCGCGACTGACCCATCATCTGAGGTTTCTGACCCAGGCCGGTCTGGTCGATCAGCAGCGCCAGGGCCGCCAGATCATCTCGCGCGCGCAGTTCGACGCGCTGGAAAAGTTATCGCGGTACCTGTTGCTGAACTGTTGCGCCGAGGCTGGCCCGCAGGCGGAACGCCGCGAGGGGCATAAGACATGACCGAGATCGGATTGCCGCAGCCATCGGCCCTGAAGCGGATCGATCGGGTATGGATTGTAATCGCGGCCATTCTTGCCGGGGTGGCGGTGCTGACGCCCGGTGAGTTCTGGGATGTTTTGCGCAGCGCGCTGGGATCGCTGGGCCATACAGGGATCTTTATTCTGTTTGCGGTCAGCGCAGTTGCCTATCTGCGCGCCAGTGGATCCGAGGCGCTGTTGGCGCAAGCCTTCACAGGCCGCGAGAGCCGCATGATCGTGATGGCTGCGCTGATGGGTGGCCTGGCGCCGTTCTGCTCGTGCGAGGTGATCCCGTTCGTGGCCGCCATGCTGGCGGTGGGCGCGCCGTTGTCGGCGGCGATGGCGTTCTGGCTGGCCTCGCCCCTCATGGACCCGGCGATGTTCATGATCACCAGTGCTGCGCTGGGCGTTCCCTTTGCAGTGGCCAAGACACTGGCTGCGGTGGCGTTGGGACTGTTTGGCGGATTTGGGGTCAAGCTGCTGGCAGGCACGCCTGCCTTTGCCGATCCGCTGCGTGCAGAGCGGGGATCGTCGGGCTGTTGTGCGGCCAGGCCCACGCTGGGCCAGCCACCGGTCTGGAAGTTCTGGCAGCACGCCGACCGGCGCGAGACGTTTCTGATCACCGCGCGCGAGAACGGCCTGTTTCTGCTGAAGTGGCTGGCGCTGGCCTATGTGATCGAAGCGCTGATGATCCGGCATGTCCCGGCCGAGTGGATCGCGACCAATCTGGGTGGCGATGGGTTCGGCACTATTCTGATGGCCACGGTTCTGGGCGGACCGGCCTATTTGAATGGCTATGCCGCAGTGCCGCTGCTGGGTGGGCTGATCGAGCAGGGGATGAGCCAGGGCGCGGCGATGTCGTTCATGATCGCAGGCGGGGTCAGTTGCATACCCGCGGCCGTGGCGGTCTGGGCGCTGGTCAAGCCGCGGGTGTTCGCGGGCTATCTGGGATTTGCCTTTGTCGGCTCGCTGATCGCGGGGCTGGCCTGGGGGCTGATCACCTGACCTGAAATTGCGTGACCCTCGGCGCGATGCTTGATGGACCGGGTCCCTTCACCTATTGAGAAGGGAGCACCTTCCGGAGCCCGTTCATGTATCGTGTCTGGACCTTTCTTACCGATTATTCGCTGCTGCTGATCATCGGGGCGTTGATCGCGCTGGTCTGGGCCAACACCGATCCCCACGGGTATCACCATTTCGTCGAAACGCCACTATGGTTCAACGACATCATCGGCGTGCCCTTCGACTATTGGGTCAAGGCCTATGGCGACGGGGCGGAAAAGTACGTCATCACCGAAACCGAACGGGTGCTGTCGGCGCATTACCTGGTCAACGACGTGTTGATGGCGCTTTTCTTTGCCATTGCGGGCAAAGAGGTCTGGGAGGCGGTCGCGCTGAAGTCGGGATCCTTGCGCGGGCGCAAGGCGCTGACGCCGCTGATCGCGACCTCGGGCGGCATGTTCGGGCCGATTGCCGTTTATCTGGGACTGGCCACCGTGATGGGGTCCGAGACCTACAGCGCGGTCGCCAATGGATGGGCGATCCCGAC
>CAYWND010000345.1:0-1770 GCA_964459085.1 uncultured Oceanibium sp.
CCTTCTGTCACCGCTACAGGTGCAGGCTGATCCTGTTGTGGTCGAACTCTACACCTCGCAGGGCTGCCATTCCTGCCCTCCTGCGGATGATTTGTTGCATGAATTGGCGAAGTATGAGGATGTCATCCCCTTGGCTTTACACGTCGATTATTGGGATTACATCGGCTGGCCGGATACATTTGCCCAGCCCGCCTTTACCCGACGCCAGCAAGCCTATGCGCATGTGGCCCGGGCGCGCACTGTCTTTACCCCCCATTTTGTGGTGGCGGGGCAAGATCATGTGATTGGGCCGCGTGGGATGGATCTGGTCGATCATATTCGCAGGCATCAGCAGGCGCCAAGTCAGGTGCAATTAACGCGATCTTCGGATGGGGCGGGCGACTTTGTGGTGGTGACGGCCGCGACATCCGTCGATGTGCCCGTTCATCTCGCCCTTATCAGCTACAAGGAAAGCGAAACTGTCGCCATTTCACATGGTGAGAATGCGGGCAAGACGCTGACATACAGCCATATCGTCAAGACCTTTCAGCCCCTCCATGTCTGGGATGGAACTGGCGCATTGAAGCTGCAGATCCCAGAGACCGATGACACGCTCCGCCATGTCATCCTAGCCCAACAACATGGGCCCGGGCCGATCCTCGCCGCCCTTCGGTTGGACTAACATCAAGGGGTCTTCGGCAAGCCCACGCCAATCATCGAATCCCGCGTAACCAAATCTGCAAGCTGCGCTTCGGACAGATGGTCCGTGCGATCGGGACGCGCAGGCAAAACGATGTAGCGCATATCAGCAGTGGAATCGTGCACGCGCAGTTTGATGCGGTCGGGCAGATCAAGGCCGAACTCGCGTAGCACGGCGCGGGGTTCGCGCACTGTGCGCGATCTGTATTCGCGGGACTTGTACCAATCCGGGGGCAAACCCAGCAGGTTGCGCGGGTAGCAAGAACATAGAGTGCAGACGATGACGTTGTGAACATCCTCGGTGTTTTCAACGGCAATCAGGTGCATGGGCCCGATATCAAATGCCATCTCCCGACAGGCGGCGGAGCCATCTTCGAGCAAACGGGCCTTGAACGCAGGATCCACCCAGGCCCGTGCGACAACGGCTGCCCCATTGGCTGGGCTGCGTGCATCCATTGCCTCGATCTGCGCGTTGATTGTCTCAGCCGTCGTAACGCCCTTTTCGATCAAAAGCTCGCGCACCGCGACCTCCAGCGTTTGCGCATAGGTCAGGGGTTCATCCTGGTCCGGACGATAGGGATGGCCGGATGGGCTGAGGGCATGATCATGGGGCATCTTGTGAACCTTTTTCCATAGGGCGGGATTTATCCCGCCGCCTCCTCCAGCCAATGGGCGTAGATCTCGGCCTCTACCACATCGTCGGGGTGTTTTGTGTCGTTGCCCCAGATGTCGGCCATGCGAAAGCGCACGCGGTAGAGATCATGTTTTTCCGCCGTCCGGCCATAGGCGAGCGCTTCGGGATTCCCAAAGGGGCCAAGCTTGCGTTCGATCTGGCCGGTTTTGCCGCGCAGATACCAGGGCGTGCGCACATGTCCGGGTGGGGCCCAGGTTTTGACGCGCACGGTTTTCATCGGCTGCGGTCCTCTTGCACCAGGCCGTAGGTGTCGCCGCGGGCGCGGATCTCCTCCATTCGGGCGCCAAGCTCGGCAAGGGTGTAGACGCCGCTTTCGATGAGGTTTTGGTTCACGGCCATGATCCAACGTTCATAGTAGCTGAGCTTTTCAAAGGCTTCCTCGCCCATATCTTCAAGCG
>CAYWND010000345.1:1804-3708 GCA_964459085.1 uncultured Oceanibium sp.
CATTGAAATGTCCCGCGCCGGAGGCGATGATCATCAGCGCATCGACGCGTTTTTCCCAAAGCGCGAAGTCATGGCCGTCTTGCGGGACCGGGCCTGCGAGATCGCCGCCCATATCGTGCCAGCGCCGCCCCTGGTCGCGATCGGTCTGGGTCATGTCTGGGCCGCCATGGCATCGATTTGGGCGCGGAGCCCGTCGAGCGGATATCCGGCGGCCGCCGTTGCGGCCAGGATGTCATCGGTGCTGCGTTGGCCCGCTTGCGCCAGCGCCCAGACCACCGAGGAGCGTGTGCCCGACCGGCAATAGGCCAGCACCATATGCCCATCGGCGGCGGCGATCGCCTCATCCTGTTCTTCGACGTTTTGAAGCGTCATCGCAGCGCCCATGATCGGGTTGTAGACGAAATCGAGCCCGGCGGCCTCGGCGGCGGCTTGCATGGCGGCGGCCTGGAGCGGCGCGGGATTTTCTTCGTCGGGGCGGTTGCAGATGACGGTGCGTACACCCGCCTCGGCCATAACGGCCATGTCCGACGGTTCAAGTTGCGGGGCCACCGCGTAAGTGTCGGTGATCGGGCGCGCGAAGTCCATGCTTTGTCTCCTAAGCTGGGAGCAACCGCCGCCGCACGGGCGGTGCGGCCAGCATACCCGCGCTCATCGCGGCAAGAAAGACCCAACCGGAGGTGCCGCCGAAGCTGAGCGAGGCCAAGGCGGGACCGGGGCAGAGGCCCACAAGCGCCCAGCCTGCGCCGAACATGAAGGAGCCGAGGACCAGCCCACCGTCAAAGCGTTGTTCGGTCCGGGCTGGGTAGGTGCCGCCCAAAGCGGGGCCCAGATTTTGGGCGCTGCGTTTGGCCACGAAGACCCAGGCGAGCGCCATGGGCAGGATCGCGCCGCCCATCACAAAGGCGAGCGTGGGGTCCCACGCGCCGACGAGATCAAGAAAGCCTTGGACCTTGGCGGTGTTGGTCATGCCAGACAGCAGAAGGCCCGCCCCGAAAAGCCCGCCTGCGCTGGCGGCAAAGATCAATCGAAACATGGCTCATACTCCCCCAATGACATGGCGCAGCACGGTGATCACCAGAACGCCCGTGCCCACATAGATGCCTGTGGCGACCATGCCGCGCGGCGTGAGGCGCGAGATACCGCAGACCCCGTGGCCTGAGGTGCATCCGCCTGCGATCCGGGTGCCGAGGCCCACCAAAATGCCCGCGGCCACAAGCAGGCGCCAATCGGTGGCCGCGTTGGTCAGCGATCCGCCCTGGGCGCTGGCGAGCGCGAAGGGCACCAGAATGAGAGCTGACAGAAAGGCGAGGCGTTCAGACCAATTGCTTCGGCCAGAGCCGTCGAGAAGCCCGCCCAGGATGCCACTGGCGCCCATGATGCGGCCATTGATCAAAAGATAGAGTGCGCCTGCGCTGCCGATCAAAAGGCCCCCAAGAAGGCCGTAAATCCAATCTGTTGGCATGTCCGTTAGATCCCGTTCACTGGAATTTTGAAGAAGGTCTTGCCGTCTTCATCAGGCGGCGGCATTTGGCCAGCGCGCATGTTCACCTGCAGCGAGGGCAGGATCAGGCGCGGCATGCCGAGCGTTGCGTCTCGGCCTTCGCGCATCTCCACGAATTCCTCGACCGGGCGCCCGGCGCCGATGTGGATGTTGAGCGCCTTTTGCTCGCCGATTGTGGTCTCCCACGCGAATTCATCGCGGCCGGGGGCTTTATAATCGTGTCCGACGAAAACCCGGGTGTCATCGGGCAGCGTCAGGATTTTCTGGATCGAATTATAAAGGTCTTCGGCAGAGCCGCCGGGAAAATCGCAGCGTGCAGTTCCAAAATCGGGCATGAACAAAGTATCCCCCACAAAGGCCGCATCGCCGATCACATAGGTCAGGCAGGCGGGCGTGTGGCCGG
>CAYWND010000346.1:0-3707 GCA_964459085.1 uncultured Oceanibium sp.
TGGCGCCTGCAAACAGATAGGTGGTTTCCGACACGCTGGCGCCCGGCGCGACCTCGACCGAGGGCATCCGCATATCGGCCTGGTAGATGTCGCTGGCGGCGGTGTGTTTGGCCACGGCGGTAAAGGGCTGGCCAGGTTCGGGCAGCAACGTGGTCATCCAGTAGTGATCGGTAAAGCCGATCCAGCCATCCTCCAGAACTTCTGTCTTTTCCGCGGCCGCGCGTTCGGTCGCGTCGACCTCGTGATCGGCGAGGGTGCCGTAGCTGTCCTCGATCAACTCGCCGTCGGCGAATTGCACCAAGCCTTCGTGAAGGACAAAAAAGCCGACCTGATCCGGTTCGCCCTCGCGGGCGATGATGCCGTAGGGGCGTAAGGTCGCGGAGGTTTCGGTGGTGTTCTGGACGCTTTGCGTGATGGTGAACAGGTAATCGTTGTCGACCGCGATCTGCTTGCGGAAGATCAGGCCCGCGCCATTGTCCCAGACCAAGGTGACGGGCGCATCGGGTGACAGCGTGTCGCCGACCTCGACCGCCCAGGGGGTGTTGGGGCCGGGCACCTGATCAGCGCCCAGGCCGGGCCCGACCCAGCCGTGCAGAGCATAGTAGGCATCCGGGGACCCGGCGGGCGAAAGCAGGGTGACGATCTCGGAGTCTTCCTCGACCGCGACCCGGTACTGGGTCAGGCGCAGGTCGTCGACCCGCCCGCCGGACAGCGAGATCGAGCCTTCGAGACTGGGCGTGCTGATATCAACGCGCTCGACCTCTGGGGAGGTGGCAGTGACCGTTGGCGTGCCGCCCGCTGCCGGTGCCTGGGTGGCGGTCCCTCTGGCCGCCGGTGGGGTCAGCGATGCGCCCTCGGCCAACTCGGCCTCGGACGGCAGGGGCTGGGGAGGCTGCGGCTCGGGCGGGGGGAACAGGACGAACCAGACCAGTATCACCAGGAAACTGAGCGCTGTGGCCAGAATCAGGTTCTTGTTTTGATCGTCCATCCAGAGCACCCGCGATCACGTGAAAGGTTTCCGCAGGGTTCAAGCGTCCCGGGACGGAAAGGTCAAGTCATAAGACCGACGCAGGTTCAGGTAAAGCGGTGGTGGTTCGGTCTAGGATGCCTTTGCCGATGCGTTCGGAAACAGGTCGGCGGCATCAAATCTTTCAAGCCATTCGAGGCTGTCTTCCAGAGTCATGGGCCGCGCGATACCGAAGCCCTGCAGATAGGCACATCCCAAGTCGACGGCTGCGGTCAGTTCATCGTGCGTTTCTACGCCTTCGGCCAAGACCGATACGCCAAGACCGTTCGCCATGTTTGCAATCGAGCGTACCAGCGTCTGGTTCTGCGTGTCCTCGTGCAAGTGCCGAATATAGGATCGGTCGATTTTGACCCGCGAGGCGCGGTAGCGGCGAATGCCGGTGATCGATGCCGCCCCGGTGCCGAAATCGTCCAGATCGATCGCGACCCCCAGATCGGCAAGCGCCGAGACGGTGCGGACCACCTGGTCATTGTCATCTTCGACATACACGGTTTCGAGCACTTCGATCGCCAGCTTCTCGGGGGGCACGCCGCTGCGGTCCAATTCCCACTTAACCAGATCGGCGAACTTGGGATTGGACAGCTGCGATTCCGCGACGTTTACCCCGACAGAGGACATGGCATGTCCAGCCCGCGCCCAGGTCGACATCGCATCCAGCGCCTGTCGAATCATCTGATCGCCCAACGGTTCATCCATCCCGGTCTCGCGTGCAAGACCCAGAAAGGCGCCCGGGCTCAGCAGGCCATTGCGGGGATGACGCCATCGCGCAAGTGCTTCGAACCCGGTCACGGCACGGCTGGTGACATCAAGCTGCGGTTGATAGAACGCTTCGATCTCGCCACGCTTCAATCCTGCGCGCAGGTCGCGGGCCAGGCGGCGGCGGCCCAGATCGTTGCGGCGCATCTGAGCGTCAAATTCGAGCATCTCGACATCGGACGACATCGCGCGCTCCATCGCGATGCGGGCATCATCGACCGCCCGCGCCGGACTTTTTTCCGGATCGCCATGTGCAATGCCCAGCGAAAGACGCAAGCGATAGCTGACATCGCCGAGTTGGACGCCGTTGCCGACTATGTCGCGGATGCGGGTGATCTGCTGCTGGACCTCAAGTTCGCTGACCGTGGACTTGGCCACCGCGCAGAACCGCGTGCCGCCAAGGTGGAAGCACCGCCAGGTGCGCCGATCCTGTGCGCGAAGCAACTGGCCAAGCGAGGCGGCGATACCGATCGAAATGCCACCGTCCGAGACCCGGCCAAGTTTAATGCCTGGGCTTGCCGTGAAGCTGAGCACGACGACGCCGACACGCGGTGACAGTCGCGACAGGTCGCGCCGAAGCGCCTTTTCGTTTGGCACCCCGCTGAACGAGTCGGTCAGCGACAGTTGCTGCACCTCATTCTCGACGGATTTTAGACGGGCGGATTGTGCGCGATTATGCGCCACCATAGGGGCCACGATCAGGTTCAATTGGGCGACAACGGCCAACACCAGGACGGCAAGAATGACCTGTTCGGCCCGCAGCATGAGATTTGACATACGCTCTTTCTCGGCCGCGTAGGCCTCGAGCGGGGTGAAGATGCGCGGCAGAAGCTGATCGACGGCCTGGTGCACCAGGTGATGTCCGTGATCGTACCTCATCTCGAAGTCGGGACTTTGCAGCAGTTTGACGACGCCGTTGGTATAGTCGAAGACCTGCGTGTTCATCCCGGCATGCATGCTGCGGATCGCCGTCTCGGCCGTGGTGTTCGAGATGAACGGCAGTGGTCTGCCGTAGTCGAAGTTGACCAGGCGACCATGGATCCTGTCCAATTCGATGGTGTGGTCAAGCAACTCGTTCCGCAGGGCGGGCGTGTTACCTTCGGGCGTGGTGAGCGAGAGGATCCGCGCGTTGATCAGGTGGATCAGGGTCGATTGGCGCGTGGTCATCTGCGCAGCGTTGTCGAACGTGCGGGATTTTTCGATCAGCAGAAGCTGGCCGAAATAGATCCCGGCCACGAACAGCACCAGAAGACAGGCAAAGCCGACGACAGTCGCCCGGATGCGCATGGAAAAAGAGGTCATTGGAACCGATCCCGCATTGCCGACAAGTGTCTAGCGGCGATGGGATAAGGGGCAGTTAATCTGCGCTGATTTCGCGATCCGCGACGGCCTGTCGCACCAGCGCCGTAAAGTCGAAGTGGCGCGCGTCCAGCAGATGACTGGGGTTCATGTTGGCCAGGGCGCGAAACATCTTTTGGCGCCGGCCGGGGCTGTTGACCTCCCACATATCCAGCATCTGTTTGATCTGCTGGCGTTGCAGGCCATCCTGCGAGCCACACAAGTCACAAGGGATGATGGGATAGTCCAGCGCACGCGCGAAGACCTCGCAATCGGCCTCGGCCACCAGGGCCAAAGGGCGATAGACGAACAGATCGCCCTCGTCATTCAGCAGCTTGGGCGGCATCGTTGCCAGCTTGCTGCCGTGGAAAAGGTTGAGAAAGAACGTCTCGAGCATGTCGTCGCGATGGTGGCCCAGAACGACGGCCGAGCATCCCTCTTCGCGCGCGATACGATATAGGTGCCCGCGGCGCAGACGAGAGCAGAGCGCACAATAGGTGCGGTTCGCGGGCACCTTGTCGGTGACGATGGAAGAGGTGTCGCGATACTCGATGCGATGTGGCACGCCGCGCTCTGCCAGGAAATC
>CAYWND010000347.1:0-3695 GCA_964459085.1 uncultured Oceanibium sp.
ACGGGAGCGGCGGGGGCGGCAGCCTCTTCATCCAATAGACCCGCCAGACCTTCTTCGCCCCTTCGTTTTTGCAAAACGGCGCGTTCGGCGACGTTCATGAGTTGCCGGATGTTGCCGGGCCAGCGCGCCTGGATCAGACGCGCGGCATCCTCGGCCGACAGTTCGGGTGGCTCGCAGCCATAGTCCTCGGCAAAGCGGGCGCAGAAGCGATTGAAAAGCATCAGGATATCCTCGCCCCGGTCGCGCAGCGGGGGGGTTTCCACATGCAGGGCCGACAACCGAAAGAACAGATCCTCGCGAAAGCCATCAGGCGGCACCTGAGCCGAATGGATCGCGTTCGAGACGGACACCACATGCAGGTTTCGCGGGGCCACGTCACCCGGCGGCATTTCGGCGCGTTCCAGTTCGGTGACTACCCGCGCCTGCAGGGCGGGCGTCAGGCATTCGATGTTCTCCAGACACAGCGTCCCGCCATCGGATTCGGTGATGGCCGGAACATCATCGGGTTCGACCGCTGGGCCGAACAGCTTGCGCTCCATCTCGTCCTCGGGCAAGGCGGCGCAATTGACATGGACAAACGGCTTGCCCTTGCGCGGGCCACAGGCATGCAGCGCGTGCGCGATCAGGCTTTTGCCTGTTCCGGTTTCACCAGTGATCAGCACATGACCATCCGATTGCGCCAGATCCAGGATATTTTCGCGCAACTTCTCGATCACCTGACTGGAACCGACCAGGCGGCGCAACAACATCGTGCCGTCTGACATCTCGCGCCGCAGGTTGCGGTTGTCGATCGCCAAGCGCCGAGTGTTTGCCGCCCGTTTTACAATATCGGCGAGGCGTTCAGGGTCGAACGGTTTCTCGATGAAATCATAGGCCCCGCCGCGCATTGCATCGACCGCCAACGCGACATCGCCGTGACCGGTGATCATGACCACCGGCAGGGACGGATCGATGGCCTGAAACCGCTTCAGCAGCGCCATGCCGTCCATTCCGGGCATGCGTATATCCGAAATGACGACACCGGGAAAATCCGCTCGGATCTCTTTGAGCGCGGCCTCGGCCGAGGCATAGGGTTTGGCTTCGAACCCGGTGAGATTCAGCCACTGCGCGATGGATCCGCGCATGTCGGCCTCGTCATCAATGATCGCTACGATGTGCTTGTCCGACATACCCGTCACTCTGCTGCCTTCGTTGCGCTAGCATTCGCACGTGGCAGGCGGAGTTCGAATATCGCCCCCCGCGGTTCGGCCTTTCTGGCAAGAAGTCGCCCACCCAGTTCCTTGGCGATCCCGGCCGAGATCGCCAGGCCCAATCCGACGCCTTTGCCGGGCTCTTTGGTGGTATAGAACGGCTCGAACAGGGCGTCGGGGTCCTCTAGCCCGTGACCATTGTCGCGGATCGACAGCGAGACCTGGTCGCCCAGCACCAGCAGAATGTCGAGCACCGGATGGTCTTCATCCTCCATCGCCTCGATGGCGTTGCGCAGCAGGTTGACGATGATCTGGTCCAGCCGTACCGGATCGGCCATCACGGACGCCGGGCCGGTGGGCATGGTCTTGCGCACCTCGACCCGGCGCTTGGACAATTGCGGTGTCATCATCGACAGGCTGCCGTCGACAGCATCTCGCAGATCGACCTCGATCAGATCTTCCGTCCCTTTGCGCGCATAGGATTTCAACTGACGCGTGATCGCGCCCATGCGATCGATCAGATCGTCCACCCGCTTGAACCCGGCCAAAGCCTCTTCGGACCGGTTGCGTTGCATCAGCAGGCGCGATCCCGCGATGTAGGTCCGCATCGCCGCAAGCGGTTGGTTCAATTCGTGGCTTACGGCTGCAGACATTTGACCAAGAGCTGCCAATTTTGACGCTTGTTCAAGGCTTTGTTCGGCTGTCTTCAAGCTACGCTCGACCTTCTGACGCTCCTCGATCTCACGGCTGAGGCGGGCGTTGAGCATCCGCAATTGATCGGATTCCTCGACAATCAGCTTGGATTGCCGTTCCAGCCGCTTATTGGCGAGATAGAAAAACAACGCGATCAGCAACGCCAGCGCCATCAATTCCAACGCCAGAAACGCGTTCACACGGGCCCGAACCGCGTCAAAGGTCGCGAAATAGGTCAGACGCCAGCCGCGAAATCCCGTTTTGACCTCGTTGCGCAGATAGCTGGTGTTTCCGAAATACGCCACCGGGTTCTCTTCGGCGGTGTTTCGCGCTCGAAAGCCCAAGGTGCCGCGCAGACTGGTTGGCGGTGGCTCGGACGCCAGAACGTTGGTCAGCGTGTTGTTCCGCCAAAAGGGGTTGGATGCCAGGATCACCCTGTCAGAGGCGTCAGTGACCGCAACAACATCGTTGCGGTTGCGCCAGATCGTTTCCATCTGACGCATGTTCACAAACACAACCACGACCCCAAGCGTATCAAGGCCCACCTGCACCTTGTTGGCATAGGTGAATTCCAGGGGGCCAGCGTCACCGCCAAACTCGGACAGCGAAAACACGGTGCCCTGCTCGCGCAAAGCGCTGTTGAAATAGTTCAATTCGGCCAGGTTTTCGCCCAACTGCCGACGGTCGGACGAGGCGACGACGCGGCCTTCGACATCGACCAGGCTGATCGAATCGGCGCGAATGTCCTCGGCCAGGTCGATCAGCCGCTGCGAGGTGTTGGTGTAGTCCTTGCTTTGCAGGGCCGAGATCAGGGTTGGATCCTGCGCCAAAAGCAGCGGCACAAGCGACTGCTGGCGCAACAGTGTGACCATGTTGCCCGAATAAAGCGCGGCGCGAAGTTGACTTTCGTTGCGAAGGGTTTCGGTGAAACGTTGGCTGAGGAAGTTGTTGGTGGCGATCATGGCCAGAACGCCCAACATTACAAAACCGATGGCCGCCAGTCGCAAGCGGCCCGAAAGAACATTCCGGACGGGATGAAGTACCGCTTCAGCCTTCATGCCATAAACCGTAGAGCCAACCCGGCCGGGGCTCAAGGGGATGCGCAAACCAGGCTTCAGGCCGGCGCCCCGAGGCCGCCCGCCAGCGCCTTGAACAGCGCCTGGCCATCGGTCCCGCCCAAGGCTGGGTCCGATGCGCGTTCGGGGTGCGGCATCATTCCCAGAACCCGGCGGTTTTCGGACAAGACGCCCGCAATTTCGTCCATGGAGCCGTTGGGATTGCCGCGATAGCGGAAAGCAATCCGATCATCGCCGCGCAACCGTTCCAGCAGATCGCCCGAAGCGATGTAGTTGCCGTCATGATGCGCAATCGGGACCGAGATAACGTCGCCCGCTTGATACCCGCTGGTAAACGGGCTTGCGGTTGTCGTAACTGCCAGATCGACATCCCTGCATACGAATTTCAGCCCTGCATTGCGCATCAATGCGCCGGGCAGAAGCCCGGTCTCGATCAGCACCTGAAAGCCATTGCAGACGCCTAAGACGTGGCCGCCGGCGTTCGCAAAGTCGACCACGGCACGCATGATCGGGGCCTGGGCCGCGATTGCGCCGCAGCGCAGGTAGTCGCCGAAGGAAAACCCGCCAGGAATAGCGATCAAATCCAAACCCGAAGGCAGCCCGGCCTCCTTGTGCCAGACCATCGCGGGCGAGATGCCGGTGGCCTGTTCCAGCGCCACGGCCATGTCGCGATCACAGTTCGAGCCGGGAAAGACGATAACGGCGGATTTCATGCGTCAAACCTCGAAATAACGGC
>CAYWND010000348.1:0-3692 GCA_964459085.1 uncultured Oceanibium sp.
CACCCGAGATCCTGGACTACACCGCGCTTTACATTTCGGTCGAGGGGACGGTGCAGCGTCGCGGCGATCTGCTGATCTTCCTGATCGATCCCAAAACGATCGAGGCCCTGTGATGCGGCGCGTATTCGGCATAGCGCTTGCGGTCCTGTTACTGGTCCTGATCGTCTACCTGTCGCGCTACTGGACGTTCCGCCTGTGGGACCGCGACGGCCTGGCCGGCATCCAGGCATTGCGTCCGCAGGGCAGCCTGCCGGGCCAGTGGCTGCGCGGCACGCCATTCTCGACCTTCGACATCATCGCCTGGGCGGTAGGCAGTTTCCTGCTTTTGTCTGTGGTCCAGGCCATCTGGGCGCGTCTGTTCAAGGACTAGCGGCCCCCCATCTCCCGCCCGCAGCCATCCTTGCGCGTCAAAGACGGACTGGATAATTGGGGGCAATGGAAGGGGCCCTTGAGAGTACGTTAAGAGCCTTATTTCTGTTCAAAATACTCCTGCTGAACTGGCCATCCCTGCCTGTCCGCTGGTGTTGCGCCGCAATGAGCTACTCCAACGCTGCCAGGTCCCGGGCGATCCGTTCGGCCTGATCGCGTGGCAGGCCGCGGCCGGGCATGGTGCTGCCGGCGGCAAAGGATCCCGCCAGATAGTCGACCAGCAACGCCTCGTCCCAGCGCTGCCCGCGCGCAGCCGCCAGCGCTGGGCTATAGTCGTATCCTGTCTGCACCCCGACCTGCTGGCCGATGATCCGGTGCAGACGTGGCGCGGACCCTGACGGCCCCGTCGCTGACAGCGCGTGGCAGGTCGTGCAGGATTTCAGGCTGTCGGGCAGGTCCGCAACCTGGTCTGCCGCCGGGATCGGCTCCAGAATGCCGATAAACGGGCGGCTGTCGAACATCATCGCCACGCGCCCGTCTTCCCGCACAGCCATGTCGCGGATCCGCGCACCGATCGGGATTGGTTCGACCAGCACCACCCGGTCGCCATCCAGCACGATCCGGTGCAAGGTCATGGATTTGAGCGAGCCCAGCAAAAGGTCATCGCCCCACAACTCGAACACCCCGCCGCGTGCCTGGGCCAGCGGCCCGACGGCAATCGACGGGCTCCAGGCAAAGACCGGCTGGTCGTACCCTTCGTGCCGCCCCTGACGCGCATTCAGCGGCCAGTCATAGGTCTGGTATTCGGTGCCATAGGTGACCAGTGGCCAGCCATAGTTCGCGCCCTGCCGGATCAGGTTCAACTCGTCTCCGCCGCGAAACCCGTGGTGCACCTCGAAGGCGCGCCCGTCCGCCAGGATCTTCAGCCCGGACGAGTTTCGGACGCCTGACGCCACCACCTGTGCCTCGCCACTGTCCGGATTGACTGACAGGATCTTGCCATAGTCGCTGTCGGGATCCTGCGCCGCCAGCACATCCGCCGGGCCACGCACCCCGTTCAAGCCGAAGTCGCCGACCGAGATCAGGATCTGTCCGTCCGCTTGGACGTCGAACGCCCCACCCCCGGCCAGCGGGAACGGATTCTGATCGACCGGCAGGCAGGGCTGGGTGCGATAAATCACCTGCCACGGGGCGATGCTGACCGGCCCGGAATCTGTCCAGTCGGCCGTACTGCGGCTGAGCGCCAGCCCCATGCACGCGCGCCCCGCAGCCCCGCCCGCATCCAGATAGGTATGCGCGACGATCATCTGCAGGCGATCGTCCTGGCGCTGTGTCCAAAACGACCGCACACCCAATGCCTTGTGCGCAAACATGGCCGCATCCTGCGCGGCCATATCCATGAACGGCGGCATGTCCACCGCACGAAAGGCACTGTCGCCTTCGCGGGCAAAGTGCAGTGCCCCGGTCCGCAGCAACAACAGCAGGTCATTGCCTACCGCCTCGAGCCCGCCGCCGTGGCCTGGCAGAAACGGCGCGTCAATGGTGCGCATCGACACCGGGTAGAGCTGGGTCGTCAGATCCGCGGGCAAGGCCGCCCGGTGGTCCACGGGCGGGTCCTTGCCAAAGAACCGCTCGGCCACCCAGCCCGGTGCGAATGACCACGCCAGGGCGATGACCAGCACCAGCCCGACCAGCACACGGAAGAGTTTCGGTGTCATCTGCGCCTGCCTCTCTTTTGCCCCTTGTTACCAAGAATGGATTCGTCCACGCAATCGGGCTAGGTCTGCTTGCACGGGATTGACGCAACGGAGGGACACGTACCGGCCATGGATGCCCCGAAGTATCGCCTGCGGGTGCTCGACCCCACGATGGCCCGGCTGTTTCGCCGGGACGACAGCGGCGCGTGGCAGGATAGCGGAACGGTGGAATTGGACGGGGGGGCGTTTCCCGATGATCCCGACCTTCGATCCCTGAGGCACACGCTGTCCGAGAACCCGGATATCACGCATGCGCTGGCGGCGCTGGGACGCCTCGCCGCGCAGCCGCAGGCGGACACGCTGTCCCAAAGCGCGGTTGCCGATTTGAAAGACACGATGATTGCAGCAGCAGCGCGTGCCTTCATGGACCCGACCGATCCCGAGGATCTGGTCGAACTGGGTCTGGGCCAGATGTCCGAAGGTCATCACGAAACTGCCGGACGCGCTTTTGCCAGGGCCTTGGAGGCCAGCGATGCCCGGCGGGCCGGCACCTGGCGGCGCCGCAACATCCACGAGTTCATGGCCATTGCCGCGCAGCGGGGGGGCGACCTGGCGGCGGCGATGCGGCATCTGGACCAGGCCGCAGGCGAGAGCACCGACCGCCCCGGCACCCTTTTGCGTCTGGCCCATATCGCGCTGGAGGCGGGCGAGGATGCCCTCGCCCGGCAAACAATCGCGCGGCTGTGGGACGGCCCGGGGCAGGCGCTGCCGGATGCGCATTTGCGAACGCTGTCTCGGTTTGCCGCCCGTGCCCGGCAGTCCGACATCGCACCCGCCGCGGCCGAGGCATTGGTTCAGCGTGGCGACCCGCCGGACCAGGCCGACATCCTTGCTCTGGTTCGGGTCACCCACCAGTTCCAAGATGAAACAGCGGCGGCACAGGCGGTCGCCCGATATGCAGCGCAAGACATCACCGATCCCGACCTGCGGATCTGGCAGATCCGCGCAGCCAACGTGATGGGCGATCCCCACCGCGCGCGGCGCCTGGGCGACGCGGTCATCACGGACCACCCCGACATCCCCGAGGCCTATGTTCAGCGCGGCCTCGCGGCCTTGCGGTCCGACGACGCAGAGGCTGCGGCGGCGGACTTTGCCCAGGTCACGCTGCGTGATCCTGAATTCGCGCTGGGCCACTTCTTTTTGGCGCGGGCGCTGGACGGCGCCGGGCAGCGCGCGGCTGCCCTGCAATCCGCGACCAAAGCGGCACGGCTGGAACCGCAGGATCCGCGATTTTCCGATTTGCGCGACCGGCTGGACGGGTCACCCTCAACCGGGGCCTAGCGCGCGGATCGCTGCCCGCGCCGCGTCGCGCACCGGGGCAATCGTATCGCCCAGGATCTGAACCCGGTCGAACCGGTCCGGATCTGTGGCGACCGCGTCCCGCAGCGCCGCGCCGAACGCCATCCGCAGCTCGGTCCCGATGTTGAACTTGCAGATCGCCGATCCGCGCGCCAGCGCGGTGCGTTGCGCCAGCGGCACGCCAGACCCGCCGTCGATGACCAGCGGCACATCCGTCACCGCCCCGATGGCGCGAATACGCGCCACCTCCAGCCCGCCCACGCGGCT
>CAYWND010000349.1:0-3686 GCA_964459085.1 uncultured Oceanibium sp.
GTCCGAGTTGCGAAAGGTGTTCGATGCCGCGCGCCTGAGGCCGAAGGGCGGGCAGGGCACGCTGCTGTTTGTCGACGAGATCCACCGTTTCAACAAGGCGCAGCAGGACAGTTTCCTGCCCCTGATGGAAGAGGGCACGATCACGCTGATCGGGGCGACCACCGAAAATCCGTCATTCGAGCTGAATTCGGCGCTGTTGTCGCGGGCGCAAGTTATGGTGCTGAACCGGCTGGAGCCGCGACATCTGGATCAGCTGATGAGCCGCGCCGAGGTCGGCATGGACACGGCCCTGCCGGTCACGGCCGCTGCGCGGGACGTGCTGGTGTCGATGGCGGATGGTGACGGGCGTGTACTGCTGAACATGTTGGAGCAGGCGTTTACCTGGACTGACGGTCCCGTCGACGCCGATGATCTGGCCGGTCGGCTGAACCGGACTGCGCCGAAATACGACAAGAGCGGCGACGGGCACTACAACCTGATCTCGGCCCTGCACAAATCGGTGCGCGGGTCGGATGCGGATGCCTCGTTATACTGGCTGGCGCGGATGCTGGATGGCGGCGAAGACCCGCGATACCTGGCACGGCGGATTACCCGGATGGCGGTCGAGGATATTGGTTTGGCCGATCCCCACGCCCAGCGCGTCTGCCTGGATGCGTGGGAGACATACGAGCGGCTGGGATCGCCCGAGGGCGAGTTGGCCCTGGCGCAGGCGGTGGTCTATCTGGCGTTGGCGCCCAAGTCGAATGCCGCCTACATGGCGCTGAGTGCAGCGCGCCGTGCGGCGCGCAAGACCGGATCGCTGACCCCGCCCAAGGAAATCCTGAACGCGCCGACCGCCTTGATGAAGAATCAGGGCTATGGCGAGGGGTATGTTTATGATCACGACACGGAAACCGGGGTTTCGGGACTTGACTTCTTTCCGGTTGAGATGGAAGGGGACGTATATTACCATCCGGTTGAAAAAGGCTTTGAACGTGATCTTAAAAAGCGAGCTGACTACTACCGCAAGCTGAGACTTGCAGCGCGACAAAAGCAGCACAGGACCAAAGGCAGTTGATTTGACCAACAAGATTTCCGCCGCAGACGGCGATAAGGGGTATCTGCAGGTTGTATTTCAGTGCCACCAGCAGCCCTTCGGGACCGAATCCGACATCCTGACCTATCTCAAAGATTGTACCTCGGCCTCGGACGGGCTGGGCCTGACCGGCGTGCTGGTTGCTTTCAACGGGTCCTTCGTGACCGTGCTAGAGGGCAAGGAATGCGCGGTTCTTTCGAGGTTGGAAGATATCGCAATGGATCGCCGCAGACGGCGCATGAATGTGCTGCGCGAAGGACGGGTAGCCCACCGCCGGTTTTCCGGCTGGGCGACGGCAGACCTGCGCGTTGTGCCGGAAATAGAATTGCACGCGGAGGACTCGGAAGTCTTCGCAGACAAGCTATCGCGTGGATTGCGCCTGGTTGCGACGGGATAATTCCACTCTAGATTGTTTTCTTCCCCGCAAGATTCGGGTATGTTGTATTAAATCCGGCAAGGACCGGAACCACCAATTCGTCGACCGGAGGGGACCTCGTGACGACGACAAATTCACCGCTGGCGCGGTTCGCTTACGTATCTGTGGCATCCGACATGCTGACGGATCTGGGAATGTTGCAGGTGCTGCAGCAGTCCTGGCGCAACAACAACGAGCATCTGATTCGTGGTCATCTGGACTATGCCGAAGGGATGTTCCGCCAGGTGATCGAGGGTCCACCCAAGGCAATCAGCGCGCTTGCGGCAGCGATCATGGTGGATCCGCGCCATCATCAGTTGGACGTGATCGAGTTTTCGATCAGTGACGAGGCGCATTTCACGGATTGGAGCGTCAGCGGATTCGAAGCCATCGCCGAAAAGATCGCGGCGATCCCCCGACTTGAGTACCCGGATCGGAACGTGATCGTCACCGAGTTCTTTCGCCGCCGCGCCTGATCGGGCCTAGCGCCTAATCTTGACATTCCGCCGACGCTTTGCCTTTTGCGGGGCAGGATGGCGTGAAAGGACCGGCGATGCTGCCGATACTGCAGGTGGCCCTAGGCGGGGCGATAGGCGCAGCCCTGCGCTATGCCGTGGCGGCCCAGTTTGCCCGGACCCTTGGCACGGCATTTCCCTATGGCACGCTGGCTGTCAATGTCGTGGGCTGTCTGCTGATGGGCTTGGTTTACGCGTGGATCGGCCCCAAGTCCCCCTGGGCGATGTTCCTGATGACCGGGATACTGGGTGGGTTCACGACATTTTCGGCCTTTTCGCTGGAGATTTTTCATTTGTCACAGGCAGGTCAATCGGGCCTGGCACTGGTCTATGTGCTGGTGTCGGTCGTTGCCGGGGTCCTGGCGTTGTGGCTGGGGCTGATGCTTGGGGGCGCGACCGGATGAGCGGGGTTCAGAAGGTCTCGCTGGGCGAGGACGCGCAGGATCAGCGGCTGGATCGCTGGTTTCGCAAGCAGTTTCCGCAGGTCGGGCAGGGACGGCTGGAGAAGATGTGCCGCAAGGGCGAGATCCGGTTGGATGGCGGGCGGGTCAAGGCCTCGACCAGGTTGAACATGGGGCAGGAGCTGCGTATCCCGCCGTTGCCCGAGGCCGACGAGACGCCCGAGCCGCGGCCCGGGCCAAAGATCTCGGCGGCGGATGCACAGATGATCCAGGCGGCGGTGATCTATCGCGATGATCATCTATTGGCGCTGAACAAGCCCCCCGGGCTGGCGGTGCAGGGCGGGTCCAAGCAGACCCGTCATGTCGACGCGCTGGCCGAGGCGCTGCGGTTCGGCCGCGAGGACAAGCCACGGCTGGTTCACCGTCTGGACAAGGACACCTCAGGCGTGATGGTCCTGGCGCGGACGGGGCAGGCGGCGGCGCGATTGGCCAAGGCGTTTCAGTCGAGGCGCACGCGCAAGATCTATTGGGCGGCGGTCGCGGGTGCGCCGTCCCCACTGTCGGGCACGATCCGATATGGGCTGGTCAAGGCGCCGGGCCATGGGCCGCATGGCGCGGGCGAAAAGATGATCTGTGTACATCCTGACCGGGTAGACGCCACGCCGGGCGCCAAACGGGCGGTGACGGATTACACCTGCCTGGTCAGCGCGGCAAAGCGGGCGTCCTGGATGGCACTGGCGCCGATCACCGGGCGTACGCATCAGTTGCGCGCACATATGGCCGAGATCGGGTGCCCGATCGTTGGTGACGGCAAATACGGCACCAACCGGCAAACCAACGAGGGCGACGGCTGGGGCGCGCAATTGGGCGGTGATGTCAGCCGCAAGTTGCACCTGCACGCGCGCAGCCTGCTGATCGAACATCCCGTGACGGGGGCCGCGCTGACAATTACCGCGCCGCTGCCCGAGCACATGCAGCGGACCTGGGCGCTGTTTGACTGGGACGCGCGGGATGTGTCCGTCGATCCGTTCGAGGATCTGGAATGACCGGGCGCCTGCAACTTGCGGTCTTTGACGTTGATGGCACGCTGATCGACAGCCAGGAGGCCATCGTCACCGCCTTGACCGAAGCGCTGAGCTCGCACGGCCGCGCCGTGCCCGACCGGGTGACGCTGCTGTCGGGTGTGGGCCTGTCGTTGCTGCGGTTCATGGAGCGCCTGGTGCCCGACGCTGCCGAGGACGAACACCAGGCGCTGGCCGAGGCTTATCGCGCGGCGTTCC
>CAYWND010000350.1:0-3680 GCA_964459085.1 uncultured Oceanibium sp.
AGATTTTCGGCGACCGCATCGGCTGGCTGCCCTGGAAGCGCCCCGGCTATGAACTGGGGCTGTGGCTGGAGGATTTCTGCCGCGCCAACCCACAAGCCGACGGTGTGGTCCTGGAAAGCCACGGGCTGTTCACTTGGGCCGACACCGCCCGGGACTGCTACGACTGCACGATCGATATCATCAACATCGCCACCGAATGGCTGGCCACGCACACCGCGGATGTCCCGGCATTCGGCGGCCCCAAGCACGTCAGCCTGCCTCCGGCGGACCGCCGCGCCACGGCGGCCCGCCTCATGCCAGCAATCCGCGGGTTTGTCAGTGGCAACCAACACATGGTCGGCCACTTCAACGACAGCGATGCAGTTCTGGAATTTGTGAACGCGCAGGATATGGAGGGCTTGGCGGCGCTGGGCACCTCATGCCCCGACCACTTCCTGCGGACCAAGATCCGGCCCCTGGTTGTGGGATTTGACCCGGCGCGCGGAAATATCGACCAGGTGCTCGACAGTCTCCCCGACCAGATCGCCGCCTATCGCCAGGACTACGCGGCCTATTATGACCGCTGCCAGCGCGACACCACTCCGGCCATGCGCGACCCCAATGCGGTGGTGTATCTGGTGCCGGGTGTCGGCATGATCACCTTTGCGCGCGACAAGGCCACAGCCCGGATCTCGGGCGAGTTCTATGTCAACGCGATAAACGTGATGCGCGGCGCCAGTGCGGTCAGTGAATACTGCGGCCTGCCCGAGCAGGAGGCTTTTGATATCGAATACTGGCTCTTGGAAGAGGCCAAGCTACAGCGCATGCCAAGACCCAAGTCGCTGGCGGGCCGCGTGGCGTTGATTACCGGCGGTGCGGGCGGGATCGGTTCTGCAACGGCACAGCGCTACCTGGCCGAGGGGGCCTGCGTTCTACTGGCTGACATCGATGCTGAAAATCTGGCGTCGACCCAGGATGCCCTGATCAGGGTACACGGGACGGACGCCGTGCGCTCCACCTTGGTGGATGTCACCGACGAGGACACGGTGGCCGAAGCGCTGGCTGCGGCCTGTGTGGAATTCGGTGGCATCGATATACTGGTCTCGAACGCAGGTATCGCCTCGTCCGCCCCCGTCGAGGAAACCTCGCTCGAGCTGTGGAACCGCAACATGGATATCCTGAGCACTGGGTATTTCCTGGTCAGCCGCGAGGCATTCAAGATCATGCGGACGCAAGACATAGGCGGCTCGATCGTCTTTGTCGGTTCGAAGAATGCGTTGGCGGCCTCGCCCAATGCCTCGGCCTATTGCACGGCCAAAGCGTCCGAGATCCACCTTGCAAGATGCCTGGCCCTCGAAGGTGCCGAGGCAGGCATCCGTGTGAACGTGGTAAACCCGGATGCCGTCCTGAGGGGGTCGAAGATCTGGGAAGGCGATTGGCTGGAACAGCGCGCCTCGACCTATGGCACCGACAAGGATGGTCTGGAAGAGATGTATCGGGAACGCTCGATGCTGAAACGCTCGGTCCTGCCCGAGGATATCGCCGAAGCTTGCTACTTTTTCGCAGCCGAAACCTCGTCCAAATCAACGGGCAACATCCTGAATGTGGATGCTGGCAACGTTCAGGCGTTTACGCGGTAGGGGGCAAGGCCATGAGCTACAGCAGCGCGCAGGCACAGTTCGCAGACTGGGGTGTGGATACCGAGGCGGCACTCGCCGTGTTGAAAGACATCCCGATCTCGGTTCACTGCTGGCAGGGCGATGATGTCGTAGGGTTTGAAAACCAGACGGGGACGTCGGGCGGCGGTATCCAGGCGACAGGCAATCACCCGGGCCGGGCGCGCAACCCTGCCGAGTTGCGCGCGGACCTGGAATTTGCCTACTCCCGGATCCCCGGCAGCCACCGTCTGAACCTGCATGCCATGTATATGGACACCGACGAGGCCCCGGATCGGGATCAGATCGAGTACCGCCATTTTGCACCCTGGGTCGATTGGGCCAGGGGTCAGGGCATCGGGCTGGATTTCAACCCGACATTCTTTGCCCACGAGAAAGCCGACGACAACCTGACGCTCTCGCACCCCGACGCAGGCATTCGGGACTTCTGGATCGAGCATGGCCGCCGCACCCGCGACATCGCTGCCCGGATGGGCGAGGCGCTGGGGTCGCCCGCCATCAACAATATCTGGGTGCCCGACGGGTACAAGGACATCCCCATAGATCGCATGGCCGCCCGCGAACGGCTCGAGGCATCGCTGGATGCGATGCTGGCGGACCCCATGGACCACATGCTGGATGCGGTCGAGTCCAAACTTTTTGGCATCGGGGTCGAGGCCTGCACCGTCGGCAGCCACGAGTTTTACCTGGGCTACGCCATCCGCAAGGGGACGCTGCTGTGCCTGGACATGGGGCATTTCCATCCCACCGAGAACATTGCGGACAAGCTGTCGGCGGTGGCGCTGTCGCTGCCCGAAATCCTGCTGCATGTCTCGCGCCCCATGCGCTGGGACAGCGATCACGTGATCCTGCTGAACGACGATATCCTTGCCATGGCGCACGAACTGGTCAGCGCCGACCTGTTGGGTCGCACCCATATCGGGCTGGATTTCTTCGATGCCACGATCAGCCGCACGGCGGCCTGGGTGATCGGGACGCGGAATATGCAAAAGGCCCTGCTGCGCGCGCTCCTTACGCCCTGGGATCGGCTACGCGCATCCGAGGACGCGCTGGACTTCACCTCCCGGCTGACGCAGACCGAGGAATTCAAGGATATGCCTTTCGGCGCAGTGTGGGCCGAGTTCTGCGATCGCGCTCAGGTTCCGGTCGGATTGACATTGATTGCCGACCTTGATGCCTACCAGGCATCTGTAGCTGGCCGGTAGGCTGCAAATCCCTCTACGCAGGCAAGCAGTCAAATCTGGGGAATGCGTGGATTTCCCCAAGAGGTCCTTGTCGTCTGCCCGTCGGCGGGCCAGCCTGGATGTATGCCGCCCAAGCTCGCCACAACCTTCGGGCCGGAACCCTTGGCGTCGGCCCGCCACATCTCCCAGTTTCTGAGGCCAGATCTGCACATCAAGCCCGATGATCCTTCGGTGCCGCCCTTTTGGGGCGAATACGGCACACCAACTTGAACAGCGTTACGCTGATTACCTCCTCATAAAAGCTGTACGTTGCCCGGCGGCCAGGCCAGTTGGGTGGTCTTCGGGGACAGTCACGGCGTCGAGCTTGCCTATGCCTTGTCGCAGCAACTCGAGCGTCGTGGGGAAAGCCTGAAGCAAATGACCTACAGTGCATGCGCGCCGGCCTTTGGCCGCGATGGCGATGTCCATTGCAAGGCGTGGACCCATGCCGCCATCAATCATATCCTTGGGCAGCCAGACCTGAAGCATGTCGTCGTGACATACCGAATGACACAGCATCTTGCGGGCAAGCATCTTCGCACATATCCCAGACTGCCCGATGACGTACCCGAAGCCGTCGCTGATCGTGTTTGGCGATCCTATATCGAAACGCTGCAAGTCCTGACAAACCATGGCAAGGACGTCCATATCGTTCTGCAGCCACCCGAACTTCCCGGTCATGTGCACGACATGGTGCTGTATGCCGCCGCAACCGGAAACTCAGGTGATATCTCCGGGGTCAATATGACGTGGTGGAGCGAACGCAATGCCTAGGTTTTGGCGCGATTGCATGACCTGCCCA
>CAYWND010000351.1:0-3659 GCA_964459085.1 uncultured Oceanibium sp.
CCGGGTCCTCGCCCGCGCGCCATTCGGGATGCCACTGCACGGCCATAGCAAAGCCACGCGCGCCACGGACATGGATCGCCTCGGGCGTACCATCGGGCGCATAGCCCTCGATTTCGATCCTGTCGCCTGCATCGGTGATACCCTGCCCGTGCAGGGTATTCACTAAAACCTCGTCCGCGCCGAACAGGCGGGCAAACTTGCCGCCTGGCGTCAGATGTACCATGTGCCGGTGCTGGAACTTCTCTTCCAGCGTCCCGTCCGGGGGCATACGGTGGTTCATTCGGCCCGGCAGATCCCGGATCTCGGGGTGCAACGTGCCACCATAGGCGACATTGAACTCCTGAAATCCGCGACAAATACCCAAGATCGGCACGCCCTCGTCCACGCAAGCCCGGATCAGCGGCAGGGTCAGGTTGTCTCGGTCCAGATCAAAGGTGCCGTGCGCCTCGGTCGCCTCGTGCCCGTAGAAATCGGGATGCACATTCGGCCTGCCCCCGGTCAGCAGAACCCCGTCCAGCGTTTCGATCAGATCGGCGATGTCGACCGCACCGGGCAGCGAAGGGATCACCAACGGAAGCGCGCCGGACACCTCGGCCACCGCCTCGATGTTCGAGTGCCCAGCAGCCTGCACCGGGTATTCGTCATTGATCAGGTGACGATTGCCAACGATACCGACGATGGGGCGACTCATGGGATTCCTGCTTTGCTACGGGCACCGTTCCGATAATTAGTCTTTTCCGGGCCGAAGGAAAAGGCCCGGATCACGCTGCCGAGGCGGCTTTTACCTTGCGGCGGCCGGCATGAAGCAGCGGTTCGGTATATCCCGAAGGCTGAGCGACTCCGTCCAGAACCAGGGCCCGCGCCGCAAGAAACGCTGGCCCGTCGAACGCTGGCGCCATCGGCACATAGGCCGGATCGTCGGCATTCTGGCGATCCACGACCGCTGCCATCTTGCGCAACACAGCATCAACCTCGTCTCCGGTCACAACACCATGGTGCAGCCAGTTCGCCATGTGTTGCGCGCTAATACGACAGGTGGCGCGATCCTCCATCAGACCGACATCATCTATGTTGGGCACTTTCGAGCATCCCACCCCCTGGTCCACCCAACGCACGACATAGCCCAGAATGCCCTGAGCGTTGTTTTCCAGCTCGCGCCGGATCTCGTCGGGTGACCAGTTCACGCCACCCGCCACCGGCACTGTCAGCAGATCATCCAGCGACGCACGCCGACCGCCCGCCGCGATTTCGGACTGCCGGGCAAAGACGTCGACCTTGTGATAGTGGGTCGCGTGCAGCGTCGCGGCGGTGGGGCTTGGGACCCAGGCACAGTTCGCGCCGGATGTGGGATGGCCGATCTTCTGCTCCAGCATCGCCTGCATCTGGTCTGGGATCGCCCACATGCCCTTGCCGATCTGTGCACGCCCGCTCAGCCCGCAGGCCAGCCCGGCATCGACATTGTTGTCTTCGTAGGCAGCGATCCAGGCTGTGCCTCGCATTTCTTCCTTGCGGATCATCGGACCGGCCTCCATCGAGGTGTGGATCTCGTCGCCCGTGCGATCCAGGAAACCTGTATTGATAAAGGCAACGCGGTCGCGTGCTGCCTCGATACAGGCGCGCAGATTGACGCTGGTGCGCCGCTCTTCGTCCATGATGCCCATCTTGACCGTGTTGCGCGGCAGGCCCAGCCCATCCTCGACCGCCGAGAACACATCACAGGCGAACCGGACTTCGTCAGGGCCGTGCATCTTGGGGCAGACGATATAGACCGACCCATGGACGGAATTGCGTGTGCCCTCAGATTTGCGCAGGTCGTGCATGGCGCACATCACCGTGCAGGCCGCATCCAGCAGGCATTCCGGGATTTCGTGACCATCCGCGTCCAGCACCGCCGGTGTCTTCATCAATTGCCCGACATTGCGGACCAGCATCAGGGCGCGCCCTTTCAACGTCGCCGCGCTGCCCGAGGCGTCGATATATTCGACATCCGCGGACAGGCGGCGTTCGAATGTTGCGCCGTTCTTGGTGATATGCTCGGCCAGATCGCCACGCATCAGACCCAGCCAGTTGCGATAGGCCAGCGCCTTGTCCGGGCCGTCGACGGCGGCGACCGAGTCTTCGCAATCCATGATGGCCGAGACCGCAGCTTCCAGCACGACATCGGACACACCAGCCGCGTCCTGAGCGGCAATCGGGCTGGAGGGATCCAGTAAAATCCTCAGTCCTAGGCCACTGCGCCGCAGAACGACCTCGCGCAGTGCCCCGCCGGGATCGGCAACGTGGCCAAGAAACTGGCTCGGGTCTGCCAGCGCCGTCTGCGCACCGCCTGCGGCGATATCCAGCTTGCCGCCCCTGACGGAGAGGCCGGTCACATCCTGCCAGCTTGCCCCGTCCAACGGCGCGGCCTTGTCCAGATGCGTGCGGGCCCAGGCGATCACCTGTGCGCCGCGATCGGGGTCATAGCCGCCCGAACCGGGAAGGCTGCCCAACGCATCGGTCCCATAAAGCGCATCATAAAGGCTGCCCCAGCGGGCATTCGCGGCATTCAGCGCATAGCGGGCGTTCATCACCGGCACGACCAGTTGGGGTCCGGGAATCCGCGCAATCTCGTCATCCACGCCCGCCGTGCCGATGTCAAACGCGGGGGGCTCGGGCAGCAAATACCCAATGTCGCGCAGAAACGACTGATAGCTCTCCGCGGTACCCTCCTGCCCACGGTGCGCGCGGTTCCAGGCGTCGATCTGCTGCTGCAGATCATCCCGCCTGGCCAGCAGTTCCGCGTTTCTGGGTGCGAAGCGTGCGACAATGTCCGACAGCGTCGACCAGAACGCGTCGGGCGAGATGCCAGTCCCGGGCAAAGCCTCGGTTTCGATGAACTTGGCCAAGGTTGCCTCGATCGCCAGTTCGGCGCGGGTTTCCCTCTGTGTCATGCCTGACCCCCATTTAATTGTATGCCGCGGTGTGCAATCAGCGACGCTGATACGCAATCCCCTCATACTTGGCAAGCGGTGGTAATATTCTCTTACCAATTTGGCACCTCCAGGCGGTCTTGACCTTGCCAGCCCAAGCGCCAAAGTGCGGGGACATCCCAGAACGCCGGAGTTGCCAATGCGTACCGAAACCCCGCCGACAATCCGGTTGAAGGACTACACCCCGCCCGTCTGCCTGATCGATGACGTGCACCTGACCTTCGATTTGTCGCCCAAGGGTACGCGGGTTACGGCGCGGCTGTCGATGCGCCGCAATCCGGATGCGGATCAGGCCGCTGATCTGCGCCTGGATGGCGAGGATCTGACCCTGGTTTCAGCGTCGATCAACGGTAATCCGCTATCTGCCAACCCGGATGGCGAGGGCCTGACGATCCCGGCCGCCCAGATCCCGGATGCGCCCTTTGTCTGGGAAGCGGTCACCGAAATCGATCCAGCCACAAACACCACGCTGGAAGGGCTCTACATGTCCAAGGGCATGTACTGCACCCAGTGCGAGGCCGAGGGGTTTCGCAAGATCACCTACTTCCTTGACCGCCCGGACGTGATGTCCAGGTACACAGTCCGGATCAATGGCGACGTGCCGGTCATGTTGTCCAACGGCAATCCCGTCGCCTCCGGGGACGGTTGGGCCGAATGGCACGACCCCTGGCCGAAACCGTCCTATCTGTT
>CAYWND010000352.1:0-3648 GCA_964459085.1 uncultured Oceanibium sp.
GGTGTTTTCGACAACCACTGTCTTGAGACCTTCCGACGCGCCGTAGACCGCCGCCGCCAGACCGCCTGGCCCGGCCCCGATCACGGTCAGGTCAACCTCGATCCCGGCGGCGACATCCAGCGCCGAGCCCAGCGCATAGGCGATGCCGGGATTGTCGGGTCTGGCCACCACCTCGCGCCCGCGAAGCACGACATTCAGTTTGCCCGCGTCCAGATCCAGCCGGTCAGCCATGTCCGCGCCTTCGCCGCGCGAGGTGTCGAAGTACCGGTGCGGAATGCGGTTGCGGCTGACAAATTCGCGGGCGCGGGTAACGTCGCCGTTGGCGCCGGGCCCCAGGATGGTCAGGTTGTCCCCGGCGGTGGTCATCAGAACTTCGCGCCGCGCAGCATAGACGGCGACGATGATATCGCTGACCTCGGGGATCGTGTTGATCACCTCCTGCAAGGTGGCGGCGTCGATTTCGAGCAGTTCGGTATCCTCGGCGGCGCGTGCCGAAAGAAACGCGGCCTGACCGGCAAGCAGGCCCAACTCGCCCAGAAATCCCGAGGGCGGAACCGAGGTGATCAGCGCCTCTTCGCCTTCGGTTGGATCGATGATCTCGACCAGGCCGGACAGGACCACGGCGAAGTTGTAGGTTGCATCACCGGCCTGGAAGATACTGGCGCCGGTGGGATAGGTGTGGATTGTGCCGTGGGGGCGCAACTGGTCGACCAGATGCGGGGGCATCTTGCGAGCGATATCGCGCCGGAGAGTGTCGTCTATGTCGGCTGCGGCAATCCGAGAGGTCTGCGTCATGATCCCTATCCCCTTGTCGTGTTGGGACGTAGGATTCCTTTGGCCAACTGCAATGGAGCGGGAATGATCGAGATCGGGGGCGCGCAGCTGTTCAAGGGATACCTGAACCGCGCCGCGCAAGAGGATGTGCGCGACGCAATCCGCGAGGTCGTGCGGGCCGCGCCGCTCTATGCGCCGCTGACGCCCTGGGGCAAACCGATGAGCGTGCGGATGACCAGCGCGGGGCGGTTCGGCTGGATGACCGACCGCAAGGGATACCGGTACGAGGACAAACACCCCTCGGGCGCCCCCTGGCCGCCGATCCCGGCCTGTGTTCTGGATGTTTGGCGCGCGGTAGGCAGCAGCCAACGAGAACCGGAGTGTTGTCTGGTGAACTGGTATGCGGGCAAGGCACGGATGGGGCTGCACCAGGACAGGGACGAGGCCGATTTCGGCCACCCGGTGGTGTCGATCTCGTTGGGCGACACGGGTGTTTTTCGCATCGGCGGAACCGAACGTGGCGGGCCGACACAATCGATCGATCTGGAAAGTGGCGACGTGCTGGTGATGGGGGGTGCCGCGCGACTGGCCTATCACGGGGTGGACCGGATCAGGCCCGGCACCTCTACCTTGCTGGATGGTGGTGGGCGGCTGAACCTGACGCTGAGGGTCGTGACCGCAGCGGAATAGGGTGCGCGGGTCGCCGCGCACCCCGTGTTTGCAGTGTCAGTCGTCGTCGGCCGCGCCGGGTTCGGGGTGTTCAGCCTCGCCCGCCGGGCAGCAGCGATACTCCTGCGATTTCTCCAGAAGTTCGATCTGCTTTTTCAGCATCTCGTTTTCCAGCTGCTTGCGGTCGAGGTCCAGCTTGATCTCGCGCTGGCGGCCGTCTTCGCAGGTGTTGCAGGCATCCAGGCAGCCCTTGATCACGATTGCCTGCGTGGGCAGGCAGGTCGTGATCTCGAACTCAAGCTCGGCCTTGATCTGTGCCGTCAGCTTGCCATCGGCGGTCACGATATTGGCGTCGCGAAGTTCCTTGTTCGCGGCCTCGAGCGCGGCCTTGCGCTGGGCGTCGGTCAGCGGTTGCGGGCGCACGGCGGCGCCTCCCAGCGAGAAGCCGCGCACCGGTTGGGCGACGGCCGCCAGGTTGCCCGCGGCGCCGATGCCCGAGATGCCGCCAATGGGCGCCAGGATGTTGGCCCGCCCCGCCGCGGCGCTGGTGCGACCGGCGGTTTCGACATTCACCCGGTTGTCGGCCGTGGCCAGAACGCCCGAGGGCAGCACCGACACCGCCGAGACCGGCCGCGCGGGTACAGCCTCGACCGCGCTGTCGCCGACGGGGTCGATGACCCGGCCGCGCACGGCAAGGATGCGGAACCGGATCGTCTGCTTTTTCATCATCTGATAGGCGAAGTAGGTTACCGCGTGGCACCGGTTGGTGTTCTCGATGATCCGGGTCGAGGCCTCGTATGCGCTTTCGCTTTCGCCCTCGGCATGCGTGCGGCTTTGGACCTCGCCGATGGCGATGGAGTTGGCCGCGCGGGTGGCCGAGACCGACCGCGAATGCGAGGACGAGGCGTGGCTGGACAGCTCGCGCATGAAATCGAAGGTCGACGAGCCCGAGAACTCGCCCTCGACCCGCGCGTTGGGCCGACCGAAGAACGAAGCCGCCCAGTTCGATACGCTGCCTTCGGTTTCGAACTCGCTTTCGGAACTGGCCGAGCCCGAGGACTGGTCGCGCACGGTCAGGTCCGACATGAACCGGTCCATCGAGGACATGTAGTAGGTTTCTTCGGACGCCTGTTCGTGGCGATAGGTCACCTCGCTTTCGCTGTCATAGGTGAAGCGGTTGTTGCGGGTCGAGGTATAGAGCCGCACCTTTTCGCCCGGCAGCAGGGTCGTGGAATAGACGATATCGCCCAGCGCCAAGGGGCCCGGGCAGCGTTCCAGTTCAGCCTCGATCACATATTCCACAGGCACATCGCGATTGGCGAGGCGCAGGCGGTAGGAAAACCTGAGGCTTTCGCAGCAGGGATCCTTGGTGATCTGGGGACAGCAAGAGATGTCGTTGGTGGTAATCAGATCGTCTGGCATGGCCAGCCCCTTTTCAAATAATGGCATCCCCCCAGGGCTCGGCCATAAGAGCCGACCCGGTCATGCGGGGCACGCGGTTTCGTTCAACAAAACATTCAGGGGTTAACGGCGCACAGACTGCCTGATTCGGCCGGTGCGCGCGTTGAGAATTCTCACCGTTGGGGGTGTTTGGTCAGCCTGGCGGTGCCAGGGTGCAGCATCCCGTCAGCAGGCGTTGTTCGCCGTCTTCGGTCAGGATGATGTCGCCGCTGAGACCATAGGACCGGTCCGACATGCCGTCCGAGCATTCGGCACGCTTGACCACGGCGGTCAGTTCCTCGCCCGCGGCAAGCTGCGCGTAGAGGCCGCTGCCGATGGCGGGCGAAGTCGTGGTGATCTCGAACGGTGTGGGGGGCAGGCCGGGTGCCGAGAAGATCGCGATGCCATCGTCAAAGCTGACCAGCCAGAACGGTTCAGTGCCGAGGCACCTGAGCGGCGTGTCAAAATAGGTCTGCCGGTCTGCGGGTTGGGCTGCCAGATAGCGCATGGACACCCAGCCGCTGCCCTCGCCCAGGTTGATCCGGCCCCAGTCACCGCTGTCAGACAGCGCGACCACCTCGATCCCGGTCGCGTCCGGGGCAAGCCCGCCCAAGCGCGGAGCCGAGGCGCGGGGGTTTTCGCGGACATTAAGCACGTCGTCCGAGGCGACGCCGGTCACGTCAAAGAGCGCCGGCAAGCCCTGCGCTGTCGCGGCGGTTGCGAGGGAGAGCAGGATCAGGGTCAGAAGGGATTTCATTCATGCCT
>CAYWND010000353.1:0-3643 GCA_964459085.1 uncultured Oceanibium sp.
GCTGACAGCGGGATCCCGCTGATCTCGGCCGTGGGGCACGAGACCGACACCACGCTGATCGATTACGCGGCCGACCGGCGCGCGCCAACGCCGACGGCAGCAGCCGAGATGGCGGTCCCGGTGCGCGCCGATCTGCTGGCCCATCTGGCCGCGCTGGAAGAGCGGCGCAGGCGGGCGGGCGCGCGCCTGCTGGAAGTCCGGCGCCAGCGGCTGCGGGATCTGGGCCGTGCGCTGCCACGACCCGAAACGCTGGTTCAGGACCGGCAGCAGCGGCTGGATGCGCTCGCCCCCCGGATCGCGTTTGGGCTGCAGAGCCTGATCCAGAAAAAGCGCGCGGGATTTCTGGCGGCTGGCGGTGACCGTTTCGGACCCGCGCTGGTGAGAACCGAGGTCGCGCGGCGGCGCGAGCGGCTGGTCTTTCAGGGCGAGCGGCTGGTGCGTGGACTGGGGGTCCGGACCGATCGGGCGCGGGGGACGCTGTCCGCGCTGCGGCTGACGCCCGCCCGTATCTCGTCGTCGGCCAGCGCAGCGCAAGAGGCGCTGTCGCGGCAGGATGCGGCACTGGGTCGTCATATCGCGCGGCGCCTGTCGGACATGCGGCGCGCGCTGGGCGCTGCGGATCGGATGCTGCAATCGTTGAGCTATACCGAAACCCTTGCGCGGGGGTTCGCGGTTGTCCGGGATGCGGACGGTGGTGTGCTTGTTTCGAGGGCGGCTGCGGCGAAGCAGGCTGACACACTGGAGATCGAGTTCTCGGACGGAAAAGTGCCGGTTGGGGTGGGCAGGTCGCCCAGGGCGTCGCGCAAGCGGTCTGGCCCGGGAGACCCGCAAGGTAGCCTGTTCTGAGATCTGCTCACGTTTGAGCAGATTCTAACCCTCTGTATTCAAATGGAAAAAGTGTTAACGCTGCCGTGAGCAGGGTTTGCGCAAGGGCAAATTACGCACCCTTTGGGCGCGCGATGGCGGGGCGCTGCCTCGCGCTCCGGTGTATTTCCGGAGCAAAGAGGGGGCTCTTTACCCTTTGTTAGGGGCCCTCTTTGCTCTCTAAATACTCCTGCTGAGGTGGCAAACCTTGTCGGGGCGCGCGGATTGCGCGACGTCACCTGCAAGCCCGGCGTCGTCGCACTAGACGCCCAGATTGGGTGCGGGGCACTCGAACGGACCGTCATAGTCGCCGGTCAGGCGTATCTCGGACGGATCGCGGGGTGGAAGGTCGCTCATCCGGGCAAAGAATGCGCCGTCGCGTTCCGCAAAGATCCAGCATTGCGGGGTCGGCGCGTTGTCGTAGACGAAACAGATATGCGTGCCTGCCGCGAACCAGTGTCCGAAACTGCAGGTCTTGTCGGCATATTCCCAGATCACCTCGCGCCCCGGCAGATACCGCTCGACCCCGTAGTGCGAGCCATTGCGATCAAAGGCCAGCGTGCGCCCTTCGGTCATCCGCTCGAACGCGTCCGGTGTGACCACGGTTTCGGCAACCGCGAACGTCGTTGCCGCCCAAGCCCCGCACAGCGCCGATATCAGAACACGCGCCCTCAACTCGACAACGCCGGGCCGCAGACAATGGGCTTGTCACTGATCCCGCTGACGGTCTGCACCGATCCCGAGGGCGCCCCGTCCACCATCGGAATGACCAGGATCTCGTCGCCCACCCGCACATGGCGAAAGCAGCTGGTCTCGCCGCGCGACCAGGCGTAACAGAACTCGAGATTGCGGTGATACCAGGTCCCGTCCATGCAGGTCCCGTCCGCCAGTAGGATGGCGACCAGATCGCTGCCGGGTGCGGCATAGGTCTCGTAAGCCCAGGTCTCGGATCCGATCTGATAGATCACCGTGCGGCCCTGAACCATCCGGCGCCATTCGGACGGATCGATGTCCGCGCCGCTGGAAAACAAGCCGTCCAGCGGATCGCCGCCGGGTCCGTTCCCCGGTCCATCCCCGTCAGGCGGGGTGTCTTGTGCTGACGCCATCGTGCCTGCGACCAACACAGCCACGGCGGCGGTCCAAGCCCGGGATAATCCAAATCGACAAACCATGCACAAGATGATCGTTCGCTTGTGCTGCGGGTCAAGCAGTTTCGGTGTCGCCAGTGTGCAGATACAGCGAATTGGCCCGTGTCCGCCCCTGCAGGACATAGCCGTGACGGGCAAACGCCGCAGCGCATCCCGGGTAGTCCGCGTCCCGTTCGGGGTGCTCGATCACAATCCTGTCAGGCCGCATCGCGGCGGTGGCGCTATCCAGATAGGGCACCAGGGCCGCATCCTCGAACCCCTCGATGTCGATTTTCAGGGCGTGTACCTGGGTCACCCCGGCCTGCGCCAGCACCTGGGCCAGGGGCGCGATTGGCACGCGACCGGTGTCGGATTTGCGCACGCTGACGATGGCCACGTCATCCTTGCGGATCTCAAGATCCACAAACCCGGTCTCGTCGCCCACTGCCGTGTGCACCGCCGCAAGGTTGGTCAGGTCTGACCCGGACGCGTTGAACGTGATTCGGTCGATCATCGCAGCGTTTGCATCGATCGAGACAACGGTTCCGTCCGGCCCCGCCCGCCGCGCCAGAGGCAGCGAATAGAGGCCGATATTGCACCCGATATCCACGGCTGTGCCCCCTTGGGGCAGCCCGGCCAGCAGAAAGTCGATCTCGGCCCCGTTGTAACCGGGGTGCAGCAGCAGGCCGTATTCGATCAGGTTGTTGCGCCCCTCGATCCGGAACCGGCAGTCCCGAAAGGTGACGTCCAGAGGGCGGCCCAGTCCCATGATGCGGTTCGTCATCCAGTGTCTGAACTTGCCCCGGTGCAGGATGGTGCGGCGCGCCAGACCGATCAGAAACCGCTGCAGGGCGCTGGGGGCATAACTGCCCATGCGCTGCCCGGGGTCGCTGCCGTGCTGCGCCGTGTCGTCCTGCGTCAGGTTGCGGGTGTTCATGATCCGACATCTCCGCCTGCGGGGCAGCGGGTTTCGAGTACTGCCCCCTGTCATCTTGGGAAGATGCGTATTAGGACAGGGCGAACAGATCAACAGGTATGGCCCAATGGCGTTCTTCAAAAAGCTCCGCGACCGGCTGATGAAATCTTCGTCCAAGCTCGAAGAGGGGCTGGAGGCCGTGGTCGAGGAGGCGCCGGAACCGGTCTCTGGGCCAGCCCCTGAGCCAGCCCCCGACCCTGCCCCAGAGCTAGCCCCCACACCGGACCCTGCTCTTGATCCTGCGCCGATCCCGGAACCCCAGCCGGACGCGAAACCCGATCCGCAGCCGGATCCCCAGCCCCCTGTGCGCGAGCCGGGTCTGATCCGGCGCCTGGTCGGTGGGCGGACGGATGAACCCAAGCGTGTCTTGGACGACGATATGCTCGAGCGTCTGGAAGAGGTGCTGATCCAGTCCGATATGGGGGTCGAGACGGCGCTGAAGGTCGCGGCCAACATGGCCGAGGGCCGGTTTGGGCGCAGCCTGGGCGTGTCCGAGATCAAGGCGCTGCTGGCTGCCGAGATCACCGACATTCTGGAACCCGTCGCCCGGCCCATGCCGCTGTTCCCGAAACGCCCGCAGGTCGTGCTGGTCGTGGGCGTCAACGGATCGGGCAAGACCACCACCATCGGCAAGCTGGCAAGCCAGTTCAAGGCGGCGGGCAAATCGGTGGTCATC
>CAYWND010000354.1:0-3635 GCA_964459085.1 uncultured Oceanibium sp.
GGCCGAAAGGAAATCGAAGAAGGGCGATATGCCAGGTTTGTGGAACCCGGCAATCGCATCACCGAAAAAGACTGTCCGATTGCTGGCGAACCGCTGTCCAAAATGCCTCAAATGCCGGCCTACCACCTTGTGCGGGAGGGGCGCACCGGCATCACGATGGTCAATATCGGGGTCGGGCCGTCGAACGCCAAAACCATCACCGATCATATCGCGGTGCTGCGCCCTCACGTGTGGCTGATGCTGGGTCACTGCGCCGGGCTGCGAAATTCCCAGTCGCTGGGAGACTATGTATTGGCCCACGCCTATGTGCGCGAAGATCACGTTCTGGACGACGATCTGCCCACCTGGGTGCCGATCCCCGCGCTGGCCGAAGTACAGGTCGCGCTGGAACAGGCCGTGGCCGAGGTCACGTCGCTGCGCGGCTATGACCTGAAAAAGATCATGCGCACAGGGACCGTTGCCACCATCGACAACCGCAACTGGGAGTTGCGTGATCAGTCTGGACCTGTGCAGCGCCTCAGCCAGTCACGCGCCATCGCACTGGACATGGAAAGCGCTACAATCGCCGCGAACGGGTTCCGGTTTCGCGTCCCCTACGGCACGTTGTTGTGCGTCAGTGACAAGCCACTGCATGGCGAGTTGAAACTGCCAGGCATGGCGACGGCGTTTTACAAAAGCCAGGTTTCGCAACACCTGCAGATCGGGCTGCGCGCGATGGAAAGCCTGCGCGAGATGCCGCTGGAGCGTCTGCATTCTCGGAAACTGCGATCTTTCGAGGAGACCGCCTTTCTCTGAGGGTTTACGCTTTTGCAGCCGCAGCCGTCAGCGTTTCCTGACGCCTGCGCGACTGATCAACAGAGTTATCCACAAGCGAAACAGGTTTCGCCCACAAAACCCAAGAAAAAAAGGGGTTCGGACGATTTCATTATTGTCTTTCGGGTTTTGATTGGATTTAGTCTGATCACCAGATTTCGAGACGAACACAACATACCGAAACAGGGAGCTCATACATGGCCCAGAAACCGATGACAAAATCGCAACTCGTCGCTGCGATGGCCGAAAAAACCGACAGCGACAAGGCCTCGGTGAACCGGATGCTGGATGCATTGACCGAAGTGGTCACCAACGAAGTTGCGAACGGCGGCGCAGTGACGCTGCCCGGTCTGGGCAAGTTCTCGTGCCGTGATCGTCCGGCGCGTATGGTGCGCAATCCCGCCACGGGCGAGCAGATGCACAAGGACGCGGATCGCGTGGCCAAGGTGACCATCGCCAAGGCCCTCAAGGACGTCATCAACGCCTGATCCTGGAAGGAAGCACTGATCTAAGGGCCGCCCTCAGGGGCGGCTTTTTTCTTGAGGACATCCATGGATCTGCGGTCACTTCTTCTGGGTCTGGCATTTGTGACAATGTGGTCGTCCGCGTTCACATCAGCGCGGATCGTCGTGGCCGATGCGCCGCCGTTTCTGATCCTGGCCGTCAGGTATCTGATCTCGGGGCTGATGGCTTTGGGCATCGCCTGGGCGCTGGGCCAACGTATACGGTTGAACCGGCAGCAATGGGGTGCGGTGATCCTGTTCGGGATTTGTCAAAACACTCTGTACCTGGGGCTGAACTTCACCGCCATGCAATGGGTCGAAGCATCCGTTGCAGTCATCATTGCCAGCGCGCTGCCCCTGACCGTGGCGGCCTGTGGGTGGCTGTTTCTGGGCGAACGGCTGCGGACCCTGGGCTTACTGGGCCTGGCAGCAGGTTTTGGCGGAGTGGTGTTTATCATGAGCAGCCGCCTGACGACCGGGGTCGACCCGATCGGCGTGGCGCTCTGCATCGCCGGTCTGCTGGCCCTGACCACCGCCACGCTGCTGGTCAGGTCGGTTACGATGTCCGGCAACCTTCTGATGATCGTAGGATTGCAGATGCTGGTCGGCTGCGTGACCCTGTTGCCGCTGTCGGCTGTGACCGAAACATGGATCATCAACCCAACCCTCAGTCTGGCCCTGGCGTTCACCTACACAACCCTGTTCCCGGGGCTGATTGCGACGCTGGTCTGGTTCGTTCTGGTCAACCGCATCGGCGCAACGCGCGCGGCCAGCCTGCACTTCCTCAATCCGTTTCTGGGCGTCGCGATTGCGTCCTTTGTCCTTAGCGAACAAATCACGATCCGTGACCTGATCGGGGTCGCAATCGTGATGGTTTCGATCATCGCGGTTCAGCGTGCGGGCCAGGATAATCGCGAGGTGCCGAAAAAGTGACTAAAATGTGGCAGAATTACGGCGTCTCCAGAAACCGCGTATAGCCCTGTAATCGCGGATAATTCTTGATTTCAACGCGTTACATCTAATTTTCGGCATGTTTTAATCCGCACGAATGCCCTCAAATCAGGTTGAAATAAGGCAGATGCGCCTTATTCTGATAGCAATCATAATCAACGAGGTAAGGGCATGTTTCGCAAAGCTGCGCAGTTCTATCTCCTTGCACTGGGGCTTGCGTTCCTGATCACGCTGTGGACCGGCGCGCGTGGATCGCACGAGTTCCAGGTCTTCATGTCGGCGATGCTGGCATGGCCGGCAGCCGCGCTGTTGATGGTCGCCGCATCGAAATACCGGCGCATCAGGGCCGAGGAACTGCGCCAGAAAGACGAGTGATCGTCGCCTAGAAGTCCAGGTTCTCGACGCTCAGCGCGTTGTCCTGGATGAACTGACGGCGCGGCTCGACCACATCCCCCATCAACCGGGTGAACACTTCGTCAGCCTCGGTCACCTCGCCCACCTTGACCTGCAGCAACGTGCGCGCTTCGGGATCCAGGGTCGTTTCCCACAGCTGATCGGGATTCATCTCGCCCAGACCTTTGTAGCGCTGCAGGCTGAGACCTTTCTCGCCTTCCTCCAGAACTCGGTCCAGCAACTCCAGCGGCCCATGGATCGGAAAGGTCCTGTCCTTGCGCACCAGCGTCGCGGGCGATGAATACACCTCTTGCAGGGCGCCGGTCATGCTGCCCAGTTTACGCGCCTCGCCCGACCGCAGAACCGGGCCGTCCAGCACGCGAACCTCTTCGACGCCGCGCAGCATACGGAAAAGGCGGATACCGTGGTCCTGGGTGGGCCGCCCCTGCCATCCGCGAGCATATTCTTCGGCGATCAGGTCCAGTCGCGCTGCAACCGCATCCGCAACGCCCTGCAGATTGTCGTCCAGCGCCCCGGACACCAGCGCCCCGGCAATTGTCGCCTGTTCCAGGATGGGTCGGGGATAGTGTGTCGGAAACGCGTTCAGAACGGTTCGCGCCCCGCGCGCCTCGCCCACGACCCGTTCCAGATCCGCGCCCGCGATTTCGGTCCCGTCCCCGGTACGCAGAACGGCATCCGCAAGGCCCTGCTGGATCAGATAATCCTCCAGCGCCGTCTGATCCTTCAGATACACCTCGGACCGCCCCTTCATCACCTTGAACAGCGGCGGCTGCGCGATATAGAGGTACCCGCCCTCGATCAGCTCGGGCATCTGACGGAAGAAAAACGTCAGCAGCAGCGTCCGGATATGCGCGCCATCCACATCCGCATCCGTCATGATGACGATCTTGTGGTAGCGCCGCTTGGAGATATCAAACTCATCACGGCCCATGCCGGTGCCCAGCGCCATGCCAC
>CAYWND010000355.1:0-3632 GCA_964459085.1 uncultured Oceanibium sp.
TGTCGGTCGACGCGGGCTATCCGCGCGACGAGGCATTTCGCACCAGCGCGGAATATGCGGCCCATTGCCGGTCCGCGTCCGATGCCCTGCAAGACGCGATGGGAGAGGCGGCATGAGCGTAGCCGAATCGGCGCCCGTCGGTGGCGTGGATCAGGAAGAGCTGGCAAGAATGCGCCGGGCGCGCCTTGAAAGGGTCGCGAAATGGACCCTTCCCTGCGTTGTGATGGTAATCGCCATTCTGGCATGGCACCTCTACGTGACGCTCTGGGATGTTCCGCACTACATCCTTCCGGGTCCGGTTCTGGTCTGGAACCAGATGCTGGAGGACATAGGACTTCTGGCAGATGCTGCAGCAAATACGTTTCGACTGACAGTTTACGCCCTGATCCTGGCCGTCGCTCTTGGCGTGATCCTGGCTGTTGCTTTCACACAGTCGAAACTTATCGAGATGTCGTTCTTCCCCTTCGCGGTCATCGTTCAGGTGACGCCGGTGGTGGCGGTTGCCCCGCTCTTGCAGATCTATATCGGCTCGCCTTTCTGGGCGGCATTGACGTGTGCCTGGATCGTGGCGTTTTTTCCTATGCTCTCGAACACCACGATCGGTCTCAAGTCGACGGATCGCAATCTGGAAGACCTTTTTACAATCTACCACGCGTCACGCTGGCAGAGACTGAAACTCCTGGCAGCCCCCTCGGCGCTGCCCTTCTTTTTGGGCGGCTTGAAGATAGCCGGGGGACTAGCCCTAATCGGCGCAGTTGTGGCGGAGTTTGTTATAGGGCGATCGGGTACTGGTTTAGGACTTGCCTCAACGATCCTGGAGGCTGGTTATCGGTACGAGTTTGCCCGGCTCTTTGCAGCATTGATTCTGATCTCGGCCATGGGGATCGCGATTTTCGCGGTCACCAGCCTAGTTTCGCATCTACTACTGTACAAGTGGCACGAAAGCGCGTTGAAGAGAGAGACATGAGCGATTTTCGCGCGCTACCCGCAGGCGGGGTCCGCCTGACCAACCTGTCCGTTCCCGCATGCCTTCTGGGCAAAGACGGTGAATTCACGTCCACCTCGTTGGGGGTCGCCGATGGCCTGATCTCGGACCGCGACGACCTGCCGGTGATCGACATGCAGGGTGCAATTCTGCTGCCCTGTTTCACCGATATGCACACCCATCTGGACAAGGGGCATATCTGGCCACGGCGCGCGAACCCCAACGGGACGTTCCTGGGCGCGCTGGAAAATGTGGCCGAGGACCGGGCAGCGAACTGGTCTGCCAGCGATGTGCGCGCGCGGATGGATTTCGCCCTGCGCTGCGCCTGGGCGCATGGGACGGCCGCGATCCGTACGCATCTGGATTCAATCCCACCGCAAGACGATATCTCGTGGCCCGTCTTCGACGAGATGCGCGCAGACTGGGCCGGCCGGATCGCGCTGCAAGGCGCCTGTCTGGTGGCGATCGAAAACGTGGATGCTGATGGCCCGTATGCGCACACCGCCGATCTGGTGGCGCGCTATGGTGGTGTTTTGGGTGCTGTCTCTTATCCGGTGCCCGATCTGGACGCCAAGCTGGACATCATCTTTGCCCATGCCGCCGCACGCAACATCGCGTCAATAGACTTTCACAGTGACGAGACCAAGGATCCAGCCTCTGCCACGTTGCGGGCGATTGCTCAGGCCAAGCTGCGCGCAGGCTATGATGGTACGGTGGTTGTCGGTCACTGTTGCAGCCTCGCGCAGCAAAGCCTGGACGAGGCGAACCGGACCCTCGACCTGGTGGCCGAGGCCGACCTGAAGGTGGTCAGCCTGCCCATGTGCAACCTTTACCTGCAGGATCGCGAGGCCGGGCGCACCCCGCGTTGGCGCGGTGTGACGCTGGTGCACGAAATGGTTGCCCGGGGGATCGACGTCAGCTTTGCCTCGGACAACACCCGCGACCCGTTCTACGCCTATGGCGATCTGGACATGGTCGAGGTGATGCGCGAGGCGACTCGGATCGCCCACCTGGACCATTCGCGGGACGACTGGATCCGTGCGTTCACAGCAACGCCCGCCGGGGCCTGCGGGCTCAATACCCCGACCCTGGCGGTCGGCACGCCCGCAGATGTTGTGATCTTCAAGGCGCGGGACTGGAACGAGTTCTTCGCCCGCCCGCAAACCGATCGCATCGTGCTGCGGCAGGGTCGCCAGATCGACCGCACACTGCCCGACTATGCCGAGTTGGACCATCTGATGGAGGTCTCATGAACCCGAACGTCGCCGCCGCCAAAGAGGCCCTGAGCCATCTGGACATCGACGAGAATCCCAATGGGATCAAGGCAAAAAGCCGCGATTTCTTTTGGTACTCGCCGGTTCTTAAGAACCGCCTGGATCATCTGGTTGCTGATTTCGTCGTTGCCCCGAAGTCCGAGGCGGAGGTGATCGAGATCCTGAAGGTCTGCTATGCCCATGACGTGCCAGTGACAACGCGAGGTGCGGGAACCGGCAACTATGGCCAGGCGATGCCGCTGGCGGGTGGGTGCGTGATGCACCTGCGCCACATGGCAGCGGTCAAGGAGATCCATCCAGGCCGCGTGATCGTGGAACCGGGGTGTCTGCTGAAAGACCTGGACGCTGCATGCAAGGCGCATTCGGGACAAGAGATCCGGATGTTCTCGTCCACCTGGGCGACAGCCACCATCGGCGGGTTTATCGCCGGAGGCTCGGGCGGGGTCGGGTCCTGCACCTGGGGGTCGCTGCGCGATCTCGGCAACATCATCCGCCTGCGGGTTGTCACGATGGAGGAAGAGCCGCGGGTGCTGGAGTTCCGGGGCGAGGAACTGGCCCGCGTCAGCCACGCCTACGGGACCAACGGGATCATCACGGAAATCGAGATGCCGCTGGCCCCCGCTTACGACTGGGTCGAAATGTTCGTGGCCTGCGACGCCTTTATGGAAGCGGTGGCGTTTGCCGAGGATCTGGCCAATCAGGACGGTATCCTGATCAAGCTTGGCACAGTGTTCGAGGCCCCCATCGCAAAGGATTATTTCCAGCGCGTGGCACCTTATGTCGAACCTGGGACAAACCTGATCGGGCTGATGGTGGCACCTCATTCGATGGATGGGTTCCTGACCTTCCTGGGGCGCCGCCCCGAGGCCAGGATGATCTATCGCAACGATGATCACGACTGGGCCCGCAACCCCGGCCCAGTGTTCGAATACGGCTGGAACCATACCACTTTGCGGGCGCTCAAGGTCGATCCGTCGATCACCTATCTGCAGGTCCGCTATGGCTATCCGCGCCATCGCGAGTTGATCGCCGAGATGCAGACCAAGCTCAGCCCCGAGGTGTTGCAGCATCTCGAGGTCCTTAAGGAGGGTGGCAAAGTCATGTTCGCGGGCCTCAGCCTGGTCAAGTTCACCACCGAAGAGCGTCTGGACGAGATCATTCGCATGCACGAGGACGCGGGCGCCATGATCTTTAACCCGCACCGCTATACGCTTGAAGAAGGCGGCCGGCAGACCGTCGATGACCGGCAACTGGCCTTCAAGCGCGAGGCCGATCCCAAGGGTCTGCTGAATCCCGGCAAGATGATTTCGTGGGATGATCCGGACTGGGACTACAGCCGCATGTACGCCTATCCGAAACTCCAGGCGGCCGAA
>CAYWND010000356.1:0-1612 GCA_964459085.1 uncultured Oceanibium sp.
GTCCGATGCCAACAAGAACGTCATCCAGGCCTGTGCTGCGATGGCCGAGTATGCCGGCACCTGGCGTGCCAAGGAGTATACCGGGTTCACGCTGCAAGGGCTGCGCGACGGTGGCATGACCGTGGCGCCTGCTTCGGACGCCATGAAGGGCGAGCTGCAGGAAATCGGTGCGACCATGACGTCCGAGTGGCTGGAAGCCGCGGGCGATGAAGGCAAGGCAATCGTCGACGCCTTTAAGGCCGCACAATGATGTGACGGTGTGGGCGCCTGCGGGCGCCCGCCGACTTCTGACCAGGCGGTGGCGCGGCCCGATCGGGCACGCGCCCCGCGACCGGAGATTTCCAATGTCCTTTCTGAAGGGTTTGAGGTCCGTCCTTGACGGATTGTATTTCACAGCCGGGGTCATGGCGGCGCTGTGCCTGATCTCTATCCTGGGCCTGATCGTGATCCAGATGCTGGCGCGTTGGACCGGCGAGGTGTTTCCGGGTGCGCCGGAGTATGCCGGGTACTTCATGGCCGCGGCCAGTTTCCTGGCCTTTGGGCACGCGCTGAACCGAGGCTCGCATATCCGTGTGTCGATCCTGTTGAACGCAGTCGGGCCAACAACTCGGCGGGTATTGGAAACCTGGTGTTTTGCGATCGCTACCGCACTGGCCTGGTACTTTGTCTACTACGGCTGGCGCTTTGTCAGCTTCAGCTATCAGTTCAAGGATATCAGCCAGGGCCAGGACAAGACCCTGCTGTGGATCCCGCAATCCTTCATGTTGGGCGGTGCGGTCATTCTGGCCATCGCCCTGACAGATCACCTGATCCATGTCCTGTTCACAGGCACGCATCGGATCAAGGCCGACGTGGTCGAACAGAGCCACGGGGAGTAAAGGCAGATGGAAGAGTTCTACGCAATCATTCTGTTCCTGTTCGTTCTGTTCCTGCTGCTGGGAACCGGGGTCTGGGTCGGATTGGCGCTGCTGGGCGTGGCCTGGGTTGGGATGGAGTTGTTCACCACGCGCCCGGTGGGCGACACGATGCTGACGACAATCTGGTCGGCCTCGTCCAGTTGGACGCTGACGGCGTTGCCATTGTTCATCTGGATGGGCGAGATTTTGTATCGAACCCGGCTGTCCGAGGACATGTTTCGGGGCCTCAGCCCCTGGATGGCACGTCTGCCCGGTGGGCTGGTTCATACCAATATCGTCGGCTGCACGGTGTTTGCAGCCGTGTCCGGATCCTCGGCCGCGACGCTGACGACCGTGGGCAAGATGTCGATCCCCGAACTGCGCAAGCGGGCCTATCCCGAGACGATGGTGATCGGCACGCTGGCGGGAGCGGCGACCCTGGGCTTGATGATCCCGCCCTCGCTGACCCTGATCGTCTATGGCGTCACTATCAACGAGTCGATCACCAAGCTGTTTTTTGCCGGCATCCTGCCGGGGATCGTCCTGGCGGGCATGTTCATGGCCTATGTCGCGATCTACAGCCAGCTGTCTTCGAACTGGCAGCCGAACCCGGAACCCAGGATGAGCATTGCCGAGAAGGTCAGGAACTCGCGGTTTCTGATCCCTGTGATCCTGCTGATCATGGTGGTGATCGGATCCATGTATCTGGGTTTTGC
>CAYWND010000356.1:1712-3627 GCA_964459085.1 uncultured Oceanibium sp.
ATGGTGCTGCTGGTTTTCTACATCATCCTGGGCTGCTTTCTGGACGGCATCTCGAGCGTGGTGCTGACGATGGCGGTGGTCGAACCGATGATCCGTCAGGCGGGCATCGATCTGATCTGGTTCGGAATTTTCATCGTGGTGGTGGTCGAGATGGCGCAGATCACGCCTCCGATCGGGTTCAACCTGTTCGTGCTGCAGGGCATGACCAACCACGAGATGAGCTTCATCGCCAAGGCCGCGATCCCGATGTTCCTGATCATGGTGCTGATGGTCTTCGTGCTGATCGCCTTTCCGGAACTGGCAACCTGGTTGCCGGACAATTTGCGGCAGGGGCCCGGATAGGTCGGGAATCGAACGGGCAGTAGTCAGGCGGTGTCCGCTGACGCGGACGAGTCTCTGAGCTTCGAGAAATCCCTTGCGGGATTTTCGAAGCAGTGTTGGCGTTCAAAGACCCCTGCAGGGCCTGGTCGAAAATGGGATTGGAGGCTGTCGTATTCTGTTCAGCCCTCGGCGTCGGCGGCAAGTGTGCTGGCCCCGGCCTCTTTCATGGCATCAAGAACCGCCGAGGGCGTCAGAAGTTCCGGCAAGGTGATCCCGTCAGGACGCGCGGGGCCGTAGACGATATTGAACGGGATGCCAAAGCGGCCATTGGCCTGCAGATAGCGCGTGATTGTCGCATCCTGACGGGTCCAGTCTGCCTGCATCGTTACGATCCCTGGCCCTGACAGGGCCGTCTGCACGTCCGCGCGGTCAAGCACCAGGCGTTTGTTGGCCTTGCAGGTCAGACACCAGTCGGCGGTGACATCCACGAAGACAACTGATCCCGCCGCCACTGCGGGCGCAACCTCGGCTATGCGAAACGGCTGCCAGCGGGTGGGATCTGCGGCGTATCTCGCGGGGACAGGGTCGGGCAGGATCGCGGGGAGACCAAGTGCCAGGACCAGGCAGAGTGCGGCGAGGGGGCGTGTTTCGCGGCGCATGCGGCCAAACGAGACGAGCGCGGTTGCTGAGAGGATCAGCGCCACGGCGGCTGTGGTGCCGAGAGGTCCTGTAACGGCAATCAGGATTGTCACGATCCAGGCGGCGGTCAAAGCCAAGGCCGCGCCCAGCACCCATTTGACCCGGACCATCCAAGGCCCTGGCCGGGGCAGGACGGACAGCGCGCGGGGATATGCGGCAAGGACCAGGTAGGGCACGGCCAGGCCGACGCCTAGCGCGGTGAAGACCACCAGGATCAAGGTGGGTGGTCCCGCCAGGGCAAAGGCCACGGCAGTGCCCAAAAACGGGGCCGAGCAGGGCGTGGCCATCAGTGCGGCGAATGCGCCGGTCGCAAACTCGCCCATCAGCCCGCCGCGTCCGCTTGCGCGGTCTATACCCGTGTTGAGGGATTGGGGAAGTGTAATCTCGAACAGGCCCAGCATGTTGGCGGCGAACAGGATCAAAATCGCGGTGATCAGGATCAAAAAAACAGGGTTTTGGAACTGGATGCCCCAGCCGACGGAAACACCGATTGCCTTGAGGCCGATCAGCAACGCAGCAAGCGCCCAGAAAAATACGATCACACCGGCGCTGGCGGCGAGGAACCCGGCCCGCACCTGGCCGGGTGCAGTGTCGCGTGCGGCGAGTGCAGAGGCCACCTTGATCGACAGAACCGGCAGCACACAGGGCATGATATTCAAGATTAGTCCGCCCAGTAGGGCCAGTCCGAGGATGCCCAGCAGTGTGCCTGGCCTGGGCCCGGTTTGCACGTCATCCGGCGCTGTTGGCGGAAAGTCGTCCAGATCAACAGCGGTCAGCGTGGCGGCCATGCCATCGCCTGTCGCGGTCAGGGTCAAGGTTGCGCCCGGATCGCTGGCTGTGATCGCAAATTGGGACCAGTGGCTGCGCCCGTCAGCACTGGTCCGGATGTCGGGCG
>CAYWND010000357.1:0-3624 GCA_964459085.1 uncultured Oceanibium sp.
GGCGCCGCAACCCGGACGACAAGTGGCGCTTGACCCGCGAACAACTGACCAAGCTGACACAGCTGCAGGCGGAGATCCTGGACCGGGCCGTTACGCTGCTGAGACCCGGTGGCATGTTGGTCTATGCCACGTGTTCAATCCTGAACACCGAGAATGGGGATCAGATCGCCGCGTTCCTGGCCCGCCACCCCGAATTTCACAGTCTCCGCGAAGGGACTCTACTGCCGGGGCAAATTGGTGACGGATTCTATCTGAATGTTCTTGCCGCAGGTTGACAGGCTCGGTGCCGGACGGGCAGCCTATTTGAGACAATTTTAGGTTGTATTAACCATGTCGCGGCAGAGATACGAAGGCATGAGGGTTCGGCCGCACGCTTAAAGGAGCCGGTAGGTGCTGGGTTCTAGACAGGTTGGCAGACAGATTTCGATTGCCGTTCTGACCGTCGTTGGATTGGCCGGGATCATTCTGGCGACGTTTATCACGCCGCAATTGCCGGCCTACTATCCCGCGGCTGGTATGGTTCTGCTGGCGGGTTTGCTGCTGGCGCACAGATCTGTGTTTGCGCGCCAGGACGGGTTGCTGGACGCCTTTGACACCTTGCATGGACAAGACAAGCAGCCGGCCGTTCTGGTCAGTCGCGAGGGCCGCCTGGTTTATCGCAACGCCGCCGCCAAGGCGACCTATCCTGGCGCAGTTGCCATCGCGGACATCTTCGGCCCGGGCGATGACGATGTTGCTGCGTGGATCTATCGTGCCTCGAACATGGCAACGGAAAACGGAAGTTGCCGCAAATCGCTGCGGCGTCCCGGCGTTTCGTTCAGCGTCAGCATCCAGCAACACCCCGGCGGTTTGCAGGCATGGCACATCGCAACGACCGACATGCTGCTGGAATCCGAGGACAGCGTTGATCCCCCAAGGCAGACCGGTGATTTGCCGCCGGCCTCTTCCCCTCCGATGGAGATCCCGTTCGACGATTTGCCGGTCGCGTTTGTCCGACTGGCCAATGACGGTCGCATTCAGTTTGCCAATCTGGGCGCACAGCGCCTGCTGGGGATATCGGGCAACGAGGATCATTATATCTCGGATCTGCTGGAGGGCCTGGCCAAGCCGATCCCCGACCGCCTTGCCGAGACGTTGACTGGAAAAGCCCAGGGCAGGTCCGAAGTCGCGCGCGGCCTGAACCAGGACGGGTTCCTGCAAGTCACGATGTCGCGGATCCAGCGAGGTGACGACTATTCGATCATCGCGGTCCTGAGTGACGCCACCGAACTCAAGACCCTGGAAGCGCAGTTCGTGCAAAGCCAGAAGATGCAGGCCGTCGGTCAATTGGCGGGCGGAATTGCACATGATTTCAACAACCTGCTGACCGCAATTAACGGGCACTGTGATCTGCTGTTGTTGCGGCACGTGCAGGGCGACGGCGATCACTCGGACCTGATGCAGATCCGGCAGAACGCCAATCGGGCGGCTTCGCTGGTAAGGCAACTGCTGGCGTTTTCGCGCAAACAGAATCTGCGTCCTCAGGTCCTGCACCTGTTTGACACGTTGGCCGAGCTTGCCAACCTGCTGGACCGCTTGTTGGGGGAAAAGGTCGAGCTTCGGATCAACAACACCGAAGATATCTGGCCGGTTCGCGTGGACGAACGGCAATTGGAACAGGTGGTGGTCAACCTGGTCGTCAACGCACGGGATGCGATGCCCGATGGCGGCGTCGTTTCCCTGAGCACGCGCAAGGTGGAACTGACCGAGGCGCTGGAGCGGGACCGCGCGACGGTCGCGCCGGGGCGGTATTCCCTGATCGAGGTTCAGGACACGGGCATCGGTATCCCCGAGGACAAGGTATCGAAGATTTTCGAGCCGTTCTTTACCACCAAGAAGGTCGGCGAAGGGACGGGGCTGGGCCTGTCGACGGCCTATGGCATCATCAAGCAGATGGACGGGTTCATCTTTGTGGACAGCAAGCCGGGCGAGGGGGCGACGTTCACGATCTATCTGCCCGCATTTGAAGGCAGCGTTGATGAACTGCAACCAGCGGAACGGACCCCTGAACGAAAGCCCGAATTCAAGGATCCCACCGGCAAGGGCATCGTCTTGCTGGTCGAGGACGAGGCCCCGGTGCGCGCCTTCGCTGCGCGGGCTTTGCAGTTGCGCGGCTATACCGTTCTGGAGGCCGAGTCGGGCGAAGCCGCGCTGGAGGTCTTGGAAGACGACGATCTGCACGTGGATCTGTTCGTGTCGGATGTCATCATGCCGGGCATGGACGGCCCGACATGGGTGCTGAAAGCCTATGAAAAGCGACCGCAGACCAGCACTGTATTTGTTTCGGGGTATTCTGAGGATGCGTTCGAGAACGGCCGGCCCGCCATACCGCGGTCAAGCTATCTGGCCAAGCCCTTCACACTGAACGACCTATCGGCACGGGTGCGCGAGCATCTGGATACCTACGCGCCCGACGCGGACACCTGATCGCAGAGGCCCGCAATGGGATCAGGTTGCGCGGGCCGCGGCCTCCCAAAGGGTGTTCTCAACGTCCAGATGAGCGTCCAGTCGTGCGGCGAGTGCCTTGGGCAAGTGGCCCCAGCGCCGGGGCGAGCGATTGTGATGGTCGATCTGGATCCGCACACCCATCGCATTCGACAGATAGTCCTCGAACGCCGCCATCTGCTCCATACGGAAGAGGTCGTCGATCAGCAGCACGCCGTCCTCGCCCGTTAGAAAGTTCCGCTGTCGGCCGATGTTGATATATGGCTTTGGCGCGGCATCCAGATACTCTTGGACAAAACGCTCGAACGAGATCCCGGATGTATCCAGATCGTCGGCCCAGCGGCCCGGCTGACTGCGATAGCGCCACCAGCTTTCGACCCAATCGACGGGTCGGCGGATCTGGGCGCACAGGCGGATGTCATCTATGCCAATGGCTTGGAAATAGGGCCTGAGAAACCGGTTGAACCGCCTGGGCATCATATGCGTCACGCGATGATCCCCGGAAAACACCACCTGGCAATGGGGCCTGAGCGCGTTCTCGACCGAGGTCGAGGCGGTCTTGGTCATCGCGAAATAGGCAATGCGGCCATCGAGGTGAACCATCATTGTCGGTGACCGATCCCTTCTGATCCGCAGCCGCTTTACCGTTCTTTAAGCTAAAGGCCAAATGATGAAAACAAGAAGAAAATTGTTGCAATGTTCTTCTTTTGATCTAAACCTGTCGCCAGAACACAAGGCGAACAGAGCAGCGATTGCCACCTGTGGCAAGACGTGAAATAAGAGGATTACAACATGGCATCCCCCCTTCTGGACCTGAACGAAAGACGCGGTATGGACAAGCAGAAGGCGCTTGAATCAGCGCTGTCACAGATCGAGCGCAGCTTTGGCAAGGGCTCGATCATGAAGCTTGGCCAGGACAATGCCGTGATGGATATCGAGGCGACCTCGACCGGGTCGCTGGGGTTGGATATCGCGCTGGGGATCGGCGGGTTGCCCAAGGGCCGGATCATCGAGGTTTACGGCCCTGAAAGCTCGGGCAAGACCACTCTGGCGCTGCATGTGATTGCGGAAGAGCAGAAAAAGGGCGGCGTCTGCGCCTTTGTCGATGCCGAACACGCGCTGGATCCGCAATATGCCCGC
>CAYWND010000358.1:0-3622 GCA_964459085.1 uncultured Oceanibium sp.
GAAACCGAGGCGGGGATCGTCGAATTCCGCAGCGGTTTGGAACTTGCATACGCCCGCAAGATTGTCGACCTGAACCGTCGGATGCGCGAGGCCAGCACCGGGGGGGGCGCAATCTCGATCCGGACCTCTCTTTTGATCGCGCGGCTTGCGGCTTCGCTGAATGCGAACCCCGATCCTTCAGACAACGTATTTTTGCAGATTTGCATAGACGTCTTGGCTGCGCGCTACTGTCCGGAAAAATCTGGAAGCGCGGACTTCAGCGCGATCTTGATCGAAGAACTCGGTCGAATGGCACCCCCTGAGGAAAGGTCAGTCGCATGATGCCCCCGGCAAAAATTTTGCAGATCCCCAGACCGTTCGCGAAATCTCGCGCCGTGCCCCGGCGCAGGACCGAAGCATCTGTCGAACTTGCGCGCGTCGAATTCGAAAGAGCCCGGCTGGCCCGTGAAATCGCGCAGTGCGACGCCCGCCGAATGTCCGCCCAGGCCGAGCTATCCCGCGCGACCGAGCGCATGCGCCAACTGCACGCAGCACTCAGACTAGTGGGGCGTGGACAGGAATGAAAACGGCCTCCAAAACCAACCCGGAATTTTCTGATCCACCTCTGGAGAGCCCGCGGATCATGGGCCTTATTGACGCGATGGCCGCAGCCCGGCGTGCTGTGACCATGATGACCGAACTTCAGGTCGACGCGGTCGCATCTTGCGTCGCGGACGGTGACGGATTTCGCGCCGTTGTCGACGTCATCGAAGTCCCCGCGCGGCTGGGCGACAACGACCTGATCTCGAGCTACGAGGTACAGTTGCACAGCGCCGGGGACATAACCGGGTTTCGGCGACTGCGCAGGTATCACCGAGAAGATCCTGACGGAGGCAGCGTCTAGACATGCAGGTACAAAGCGCCATCAACAACGACAGTCTGGGCGACATTCTCGAGCGAGTGCTCGACAAGGGGGTAGTGATCGCCGGAGATGTTTCGGTGTCGTTGGTCGGGATCGAATTGCTGACCATCAGGCTGCGCTTGCTGATCGCCTCGGTCGACAAGGCAAAAGAGATGGGCATCAACTGGTGGGAAGCCGACCCCGCTTTGTCTGCGGATCAGAACCGCCTGCTGCAGGAAAACCGGGACCTTCGCCGCCGCCTTGCTGAACTGGACACGACTGCTGCTGATATCGCGACGGCAGGCAATTTGCAGGAAACCGTATGACCGAACGGAACAAGACCCGGAAAACCGGCCAAGACGCCATCGACGAAATCAATCTGCGCTTGGGCGGGTTGCTTGACGCTCTGGGCGACACCATCTCAGAGGTCGCCCGCGCTGCGGGTGACGGACGCGGCGGCGAGAGCATCAAAGAACATGTTTTCGAGACACCGGACGGCCCACTGAAGGCCCGAGCGGGGATCCGCGTTCGCTTTGCGGGCGTCGAGGCCGACGCGGACACTGGGGGACCAACCCCGCGCCGGTCTGCGCGCACCGCAACCACGCCTTCCGACACCAATCGATCGACAGAGACCACCGGGGCTGATGCAAAAGCCCCCCCCGCGCCACGTCAGCCGGTCGCCGAGCTCGAAGAGACCGCGACCGACTGGATCCTGACCGTTGAGATGCCAGGTTGCCGACGCGAAGACCTGACGCTTGGGTTGACGGATGGCATCCTGACGCTGGAAACCCCCCCTCCCCGCAGCTTTGCCTATTCCCGCGCCGCACCGGAGGGCGCCACCATCGACACGCTGGACTTCCACTTTGCCAACGGAATTCTGGAGATCCGCTTTGACAAGTCCTGACGCGGCCGGAACCGACACCTGCTATATTTACGGCCTTCTTCGCTGCCAGGATATCGCCGCTGATGTGCGCGCGCTGGGCGATCTCCCCGGCGTCGCCACCGGAGCCCTGCCCCGGGTGGTCGCGACCGATGCCGTGTCGGCCCTTATCAGTGATCACAACGGGGACGAGATCCTGCAAACCCGGCGCAACATGATGGCGCACACCCGCATTCTGGAGGCCGCGATGGACCACGGCCCCATCCTGCCGATGCGCTTTGGCAGCACCGCCGAGGACGAGGACGCGCTGATCGGATTTTTGGACACCAACGCGGCTGCGATCCTGGATGCGCTTGACAGTCTGGATAACTGCGCGGAATTCGGGTTGCGCATTTCGTTCGACGAAACGGATTGCATCACGGCCCTGGTCCGGGATTTCCCTGACCTGAAAAGCGAGCACGAGCGACTGGCGCAGCGCGGTGCGGACGCGCATTTCGAGAGGATCGCGCTGGGACGCAAGATCTCGGACCTGCTTGCCGCTCGTCGGGCCGAAGCCCAGGCCAGCCTGTTGAAGTCGTTGCTGCCGCATTGCCGAAACCACGTGCTGAAAGCCCCCGAGAGTGATTGCGAGGTGCTGAGGGCCGAATTTCTGGTGGCCCATCAGGCGACCGACGCGTTTCTCGAGACCGCCGAAGCCGCGGCGAACGCTCTGTCGATGACACCGGACACGCCGCCGACCATCCGTTGCGTCGGGCCGGTTCCGGCCTATCACTTTACCGATCTGCAATGGGATCGCGCGGATGCGTCACCGGCGGGCGGTATCCAGCCGGGTCGAGCCTAGAGGATGGGACTGTTGCGCGGACTGGCAACTCTGCCCGTCACCGGCCCCCTGCGCGGGGCGGGTTGGCTTGCCGCAAAGATCCACGAGGCCGCCGAGGCAGAGTACAGCGACCCGGCTGCAATTCGCAGGGCCTTAGGGGCGCTCGAAGACGCTCTGCTTAAGGGCGAGATCGACGAAGACACGTTCGAGGCCCGCGAGATCGAGCTGATCCGAAGGCTGGGGAAAACCGGACGGTGAGGCCTGACGGGACCACCCTTGCCGCACGCTCTCGGACCGCGGCTGCAAGTGACACCGGCCGCGGGATCGTCCGGCTGCCACGCGCGGCGATGGCCGCAATGGGCCTGCGCAGCGGCCACCTGATCTCGATCAGTGGCGCGCGCATGACCCACGCCAGGGTCATGGCCAGTCGCACGCAAGATCAGATCCGGCCGCAAGAGACCAAGGATCCGGCGCCGCCGGACCGCGACGCAACTGGAAGGTCCAAGCAAGAGGTACTGAATACGGATGCCGAAACACCCGCACCTGCCGAAGCGGAGTCGCTGCCGGTCGTGATCGACATGGATGTCAGCACTGCAACGAATGCGGGGATCGGCCCGGATTCAGAGGTGAAACTGGCACCTGCGAACCTACCTGACTGCAAAACCGCCCGGCTGGCATGTCAGTCCATCCCGCAGGGCACAGCGCGGCGCCTTTTGGTCACCCGCGTGCGCGACATGATGACGGATCGGCCGCTGACCCAAGGGGATACACTCCAAATCCCGATCACGGACGGGTCAAGTTCGTCCGCAGGTATGGCACAGCTCAGCGTCGAGGATGTCGACCCGGGGCCCGCGGCAGTTGTCGGATCTCTGTCGCAGCTGAGCATATCGGGCGAGGACATGCCCCAGGATCCCGGATATCCCAATGTTGCCGGCTTGTCCGAGCAGGTCGCGCGGATCCGCGAAATGGTCGAACTGCCAATCCAACAACCGGACATCTTCCGTCACCTGGGCCTGACCCCGCCGCGCGGCGGGTTGTTCAC
>CAYWND010000359.1:0-3608 GCA_964459085.1 uncultured Oceanibium sp.
GCCGGGGATTTCATGGCGCGCGACATTGATAGCTGGAAAGTGGGCGACATCGACCATCCGACCCCACGGCAGCGCGGATTTGACAGGTTCTACGGCATCATTGACGGCGTGACGCATTTCTTTTCGCCGCACTACATGCTGGAGGATGATACCCGCGTAGAAGTCTTTCCGAATGACTTCTACTTTACCGACGCAATCACCGACAAAGCCATCGGGATGATAGAGGAAACGCCGCAAGAGCAGCCTTTCTTTCTTTATCTGGCGCACACCGCGCCGCACTGGCCCCTTCATGCTCACCCCGAGGACATCGCCCGTTATGACGGGGTGTATGCAAAGGGCTGGGACGCGACACGCACGGCGCGGCATGAAGAGATGAATGCCAAGGGGCTTTTCCAGACGAACTGGGAAATCTCTCCTCGCGACATGGATGTGCGCCCCTGGCAGGCCGCGGAAAACACCGACTGGGAAGCCCGCAAGATGGCCACCTATGCGGCAATGGTCGACCGCATGGACCAGTCCGTCGGCAGGTTGATCGCCGCGCTCAAGCGGATGGGCCGGTTCGACAATACGATGATCCTGTTTCTGTCGGACAATGGCGGCTGCGCCGAGTTCATGGCCGAGGACGGTTGGGCAAAGTTCTTCCCCAACACCACAAATGATGGGCGCCAGATTCAGATGGGAAATCGACCGGACGTAATGCCGGGCGATGCCCTAACCTACCAAAGCTATGACAAACCATGGGCGAACGTCTCGAACGCGCCCTTTCGCATGTTCAAGCACTACATACACGAAGGCGGCATTTCGACGCCACTGGTGGCTCATTGGCCCAAAGGGATCGCGCCGCGATCTACCGCGCATACGGCCTGCCATGTGGTCGACATTCTTCCGACAATTCTGGAGGTCACCGGTTGCGCCTATCAGTCCGAGGTCGGCGGACAGGAGATCCAACCGGCGCAGGGTGAATCTCTGGTTCAACTGTTGCAGGGCAAGGCGTGGGCGCGCGAGCAACCGATCTTCTGGGAACACGAAGGGAATGCAGGCGTGCGGTTGGGCCAGTTCAAACTCGTGCGCAAGCACGACCAGGACTGGGAAATGTATGACATGGAGGCCGACCGGACCGAGTTGACCAACTTGCGCGGAACCGGGGGCGCGCGCGAGACAGAAATGATCCAATGCTACGAAGCCTGGGCCAAGGCTACCGGCGTTCTGGACTGGGAGATCGCCCTGCCAATTTTGCTGGCCGCCTGGCAGATGGACACAGCAGAGGGATAGGTGCTGCAGAGGGATCCCTTGGCTCTCGGTCCGAAGAGCGACATAAACTCGTGACCGACCGGTCGTTCATCGCCCCATGTCCGCAAGCGAGTTCACAACGATCGAATCCACCGTGGCTCCGGACCCAGATCCATCAGTTACAAGGTCCTGCGGGAAGAACGTTGGATGATTCCGAACGCAGCCGAGTCGCACCATTGTCAGCGGTCAATCTGATTTGCGGGGTCCCCACTAGAACCGTCATTGCGGGCGATTACTGCATGCCTAAGCATGGGACAGAGCAGACTCACGCTGGTTGAATGCCTCCACCGCAACAAGCAGAATGAAGCTCCATACGACAGGGCAGATGCGTTTCACACTATGGCCCTTCTCACTTGAATCTTTGTCCCTGCAATGCTTCGGTCAAGGCTGAGAATTCGGAGATGTGGTGGTGGCGCGACGCGAATGGAACCATACCCCAAAGGATCTTCCTCTGAAGGTTAACCCACTGTTTCGGAGGCCACTTCGCCCAACTGCGGTTTTAAGGTGGTATTGGGAAGCCTGGTTCCCCCTTACCCAAAATCTGGTTCTTGTCGCGCTCGCCTGCGTCGCCTGGGTTTGGGCGAGTCCCACGCTGGACGAAGCAGCCGTCCCGGGTTCATGGATTGCACTGATCCTGGTTCGCAACCTGATCCTTACTGCAGTTCTGGCCCAAACGCTGCACATGATCTTTCATTCACGCGCGTTACAGGGTCGAGACCACAAATACGACCCCCGCCCGTTCCCGCGCCAGGGCCGGGTCTTCACCTTCGGCGACCAATATTGGGACAATGTGGTCTGGTCGCTCGGCTCAGGCGTTACGATCTGGAGCCTGTGGGAGGCGCTGATCTGGTGGGCAATGGCAAACGGCTATGCCCCGGTCTGGAGCTGGTCCGATGGCTCATTTTGGTTTGTTGCGGTCTTCTTTTTCATACCGGTGTGGGAGAGTTTCTATTTCTATTGGATGCACCGCCTGCTCCACACAGATCTGCTCTACCGTTTCCATGCACTGCACCACCGAAACACCGACATCGGACCATGGTCAGGCCTTTCCATGCATCCGGTCGAGCATGTGATGTATTTCGGCACGGCCTTGATCCATTTCGTTGTTCCGACCCACCCGGTCCATCTCGTCGCTCATCTCATGTTCTTTGGCCTCTATGCGATTACAACACACACGGGCTTCGAGGGGTTTTGGGCGGCTGGGCGCAAGCGTCTGCACCTCGGAAACTTTCATCACCAGATGCATCATCGCTACTTTGAAGTGAATTACGGCACCCTAGAAGTGCCTTGGGATCTTGTTTTCGGCACGTTCCACGATGGATCGGAAAGCTCTAAGCAAAGGATGAGAGAGCGGCTAAAGACCAGAAACCGAAGCACATAGTGCATGGTCGGCCCTTAGAGGATACTCGGCCGTTGTCCTTTGTGCTGTGGCGCGCACTCGGATATCCGATTTTCGCGAAAGACGCTGGTGCGGCAATCGATGAACGGCTTGAACATCGACCGCTTCTCTCGTTGGTTCGAGCTCGCACTAAGGCCCTTACTACGGACAGTGTGGCAGAAGAATTTTCTGTCGTCTGTCGATGGGATCCGCTGCTGTGCTTGCCTCCAGACCTATCACAAACCTTCCGAAATTGGTTGCTATGTCTAGAAAGCAGTGATCAGTTTGGGAAAACACAAAACGGGAGGACCTCATGAAAAAAGTCACCACATCGGTTGCAAGCTCGATGGTCGTTGTAACGATGTCGGCTGGAGCTTCGTTTGCTGACAGTCTCACGCTCTATTGCTCGGCGCAGGAAGACTGGTGCCAGCTCATGGCGCGCAGCTTCGAGGACTCGACAGGCATCGACGTCGACATGACTCGCAAATCGTCGGGCGAGACCTTTGCGCAGATCCGCGCGGAGTCGTCGAACCCGAAGGGGGACGTCTGGTGGGGCGGTACCGGCGACCCGCATCTTCAGGCGGCCGAAGAAGGCCTGACCATGGAATACATGTCACCGATGCGAGACCAGTTGCATGACTGGGCGATCAGTCAGGCCGAAAGCGCCGGAAACAAGACGATCGGGATTTACTCGGGCGCTTTGGGCTACGGCTACAACACCGACCTGTTGGCCGCGAACAATCTGCCTGAGCCATCGTGCTGGCAAGACCTGTTGAAGCCCGAGTACAAAGGGCATGTTCAGATGGCGAACCCGAACTCGTCGGGCACCGCCTACACGACGCTCGCCTCGATGGTGCAGATCTTCGGCGAAGACGATGGCTTTGAGTTCATGAAGGGCCTTCATGCCAACGTGAACCAGTACACCAAGTCGGGCTCGGCA
>CAYWND010000360.1:0-3594 GCA_964459085.1 uncultured Oceanibium sp.
TTCTTCTTCTTGGTCAGGAAACCCAGGTTCACCGCGATCCCGGCCTCGCGCAGGGCGTCGTTGATGAACCCCGCGTGCCGTGCCTCGTCCCGCGCCATGTACTGGAACAGCTTGGTGATGTCCTCGTTCGCACCGCGCCGCTTCATTTCCTTGTAAAGGACGCAGCCCGAAAACTCGGCAGTGCAGGACGAGATCAGGAAATCGATGAACTCTTTCCTCAGCTCGGGCTCCATCCCGTCCCAGTCGATATGGTCCCAATCGTCGTTCTTCTTGAAATGCCCGCGATTCGGATCGCTTTCCATCTGCGCGAGTAACTGGTCCCAGTCCTTTCGGACGGGCGTGACGTCCACGGCGTCCAACTCGTCGAAATCGGTGGTGTAGAACCGCGGCGTCAACAGCGTGTTCTGCATCGCCACAGCGGTTGCGGTTTCGCTGTCGTGAACGGCCTGCGCCTCCTGGATCGCAAGACCCTCTTCGACGGTCGTGGCATCGGCGGTGTGCTTGGTGTGGACGTTCATAGCGTGGCCTCCTCGGAAAACGAGAATTCGCACAGCTCCATGAACTCCAGGTCCCCAGTCAGCCGGGTCCAAAGTCGCTCGACAGCATTGGCCCGCCAGATCGTGGCGGTCCGGTCTTCGGTCACCACCTCGCCATAGGGCGCCATCACGGGCGCGCCGTGGACCAGCACCTCATCGCCGGGATGCACGACCGCGCCATTGGTGAATTTGACATGGGCGTGCAGGCTTTCAAACTTGTGAGACACCTCGACCGTGCAAGGCACCTCTTCCTTCTCTCTGCTGAACAGTCCCATTCTCTCTCTCCTGTGTCTGCGTCAGTACCGGTCGATGATCTCGTTCCAGACCCGAGCATTGTCCTGGCCGAACCCGACCAGGCTTATTTTCCACCCCGACGCATCGTCCCGAAGGCCCACGCGGCCATCGGCAAAGCGGATCAGATGCACGGGGGGATTGCCGGTCACGCGCGAACGCTTTCTGTTGAACTCCAGCGCGTTGCGAACGACCGTGATGAACCCGGCCTCGTTTGCCGGGGTATCTGAAAGAATGGTGCCCTCCATGGACACCAGCGTAGTCCCACCATCGGGACGTGCTTTGACTTCGATCAAAAGCTGTTTGACCACGGGCGCCGTGTGGATCTGCGCCTCGTGCGGGCGGTCGGTGATGACCGCGAAGGTGGTGATCGCCAGAACCGCAAGGGCCAGGGCCGCCATCGCCCGCAATAGGGCGCGGGGGATCAACTGGTGGTGATCCGATCTAGCATGCAGCGCGGCGCGTGTTGCCTGGTCCATTGCCGCCCCCTATTCCGCCGCAACCGCGTCCGGCGCAGGGCCGATCGAGGTTTCGATTTCCGAGACATGCGCCGCGGCTGCCGATCCCAGGATCCCCGCCACGCGCCGTGCGTCGGGAATGGCGCGCAGGCTGGGTTGGGTCCGGCTCATCCGCCAGGGTCGGACATGCGGCCAGCAGACAAAGTACGACAGCCGCGTGGTGCCCTTCAGCGCCAGGTGGATAGACCCCGTCCCGTTGCGGGCCACCGCCAGATCCGCACTGTCGATCCATCGAAACGGCAGGTTCAGGTTCACGGTCATGGCAGCACCGATCCGCATCACCACCCGTTCGGTCGTGATTGTATAGACCGTCGTGCGTGCAAGGATCAGGGCGGACAGCCAGATGATCCCGACCACCAGCGCCCCCAGCAACACGACCCAACTGGCCGCCAGAAGGGCGGGGGTAAAGCCCTGGTCGCCCAACACGACCCCCCCGCGCCACGCCGCCAGGATGGCGAAATAGCCAATGACCCAATGGATCGACATCGAAACCCGTGCAAGCTCCCACACGGCGGGCGATCCTTGCCAGAGGATGCGTTCCCCCTCTGGCAGGTGTTCCGGCAAGCCCTTTACAGGCTCGATTTCATAGTCGTCATGGGCCATCGTCTCTCTCTCCTGTCCCGGCGCCACGGATCCGTCAGGGAATCATCGCCCCCAGCGGTCCGGCTTAGGCGTACATTGCCCCGCCCGCGTAGAAGGCCGAGATCTTCTCTTCCTCAAGAAGCGTGATCTCGGACATCGAACGGGTCGTGGGAACGCGTGCAAAGAAGGGCGCGGTCAGGCTGTTCACTTTCACCCCTTTCGAGCCGACCTTGCACATGGTCATGGGCACCAGCCGCTTGCCGCCGCCATCAGCCAGATCGTATTCCAGATAGCGGACCAGAAATTCCGGTTTGTCCAACCACATGTCGGTCACCGTCCCGACGACCTCGCCGTCACGGGCAATGACGTCCATGCCGCGGGGATCGCGGCCGGCCGCATGGGTGTAGCCCTCGGCACCCGCCATCGGGCCAAGCTTGGGGTTGCCATGGCCGTCCAGTTCCGGCCAGTCCTGCCGCGCGGCCCAGCTTGCAGGGCCAACGCCATCCTCCATCGGATCACCCGTCGGCTCGAACGGGAAGCCGTTCGACGGCAGGATGCGCTCGACCGCCACATCGCGGGTTTCCACGCGATCATCAGGCACGGTTACCGATCCCCGCCCATGCGGCAGGTTGAAGGTCTTTTTCTTGTCGGGCACCGGGAATGGCCCCTGGTTGGCGGCGATGTTTCCATCGTCATCCTGAAGGGGATACCCCTCGCGCATGTTCTCGCGCTGAAGATACCAGATCAGAAACGCAAAGAAGGCCCAGAAAAGGTACAGCGATAGCTGCGCCAGATCGAAACTGCCCACGAAAGTGTTGCTCATGTCAGGGTCCTCCTTGTCAGGACGGGAATTCCGCAAGGCCGAGCTTTTTGCCTTGCGGTCCGTGGTGGGGTGCTGGTCCGACGCGAACCAGCGGCCCGATTGCAATCAGGGTTACAAACAGAAGTGCGATTTCCAGGTGATAGACAGTGGTGTAGCCGATGAAGGGTTGGGCCATCGCCTCGCCGAAACGTCCCGACTGGGTCAGCGTCGCGACCAGATCGCGCACTGTGCCGCCCAGCGCGATGCCGACCCCGGCAGCCGTCGCCTGGGCAGCACCCCAGGCGCCCAGGGCCAGCCCGGCGCCGGCGGTGTCCCGCGTCGGCAACGTCATCGCATAAGTCAGGGTCGAAACCGCAAACAACCCCGCGCCATAGCCGATCCCGGCAGCACCCGCATAGAACAACACGGGCGAGTTTGCGGGCGCCGCGAACACGACCAGCGAGAAGGCGACAACACCGGCCATCCCGGCCTGCGCTGCTAACCTGGCGGGATCCGCGCCACGCCCCAGCCAGCGCGCGGCGGCCGCAAAGGCCAACAAGGCGCCCCCAGCCCAAAGTGCTGTCAGCACCGTGGTCGCGGACACGCTCAGCCCCAATATCTCGCCACCATAGGGTTCCAGCAGCACGTCCTGCATCGAAAACGCACAGGTTCCCAGCGCGACCACAACCAGCAGCCGCCCGGCCTTGCCGCCCACCAGAAAATCGGCCCACGCGTCGCGGAACAGCGGCCGCGCTTCGGCCCGTTCCGCGCGGCTCATCGGGTTCATCTTTTCCTGCTTCCACAGCGCGATCAGGTTCAGCGCCAGGGTCACGACGGCTGCCCCCTGCACCACCTGGATCAGTCG
>CAYWND010000361.1:0-3584 GCA_964459085.1 uncultured Oceanibium sp.
AGGTGGTCGGACCCTTGCAGCCCATCTTGTACAGGCAATAGCCCTTGCGCGCGTTCTCGTCGTCCCAGGTCTCGACGAATTGACCGGCGTCGAAATGCGGACGGCGGTAGCACTTATCGTGGATACGCTGCGAATAGAACATCTTCGGCCGGCCCTGGCGGTCCAATTCGGGTAGGCGGTCAAAGGTCAGCATGTAGGTAATGACACCGGTCATGACCTCGGCGATAGGCGGGCAGCCCGGCACCTTGATGATCGGCTTGTCGGTGATCACCTTGTGGACCGGAGTCGCGCGGGTCGGGTTTGGCTTGGCGGCCTGCACGCAACCGTAGGACGCGCAGGCGCCCCAGCTGATGATCGCCTTGGCATCTTTGGCGGCGTGACGCAGTTGTTCGACAAACGGTTTGCCGCCGACGATGCAGAACATGCCATCTTCGTTTAGCGGCGGGTTGCCCTCGACAGCAAGGATGTAGTTGCCTTTGTATTTCTGGATCGTGTCTTCCAGCGCGGCCTCGGCCTGGTGGCCCGCGGCCGCCATCAGCGTGTCGTCATAGTCCAGGCTGATCATAGACAGAACCACATCCTTGGCCAGCGGATGTGCCGAGCGAATGAAGCTTTCGGAACAGCAGGTGCATTCCAGCCCGTGGACCCAGATCACCGGAGTGCGGGGTTTGGTTTCCATCGCGTTCGCGATCTTCGGCACGAAGCTTGGACCAAGGCCCAAGGCCGCCGCTGTCAACGAACAGTACTTAATGAAGCTGCGGCGGGTGATCCCCTGCCTGCGCATCACGTCATAGAAGGTTTCAATCTGGCTCAACGCGCGGTCCTTCCTCTCTCTCATTAGCCTTGTCCGTGGACATGCCACGGGTCTGATCACAGGCTAACCGGCGCTGCATGGGGGGCATCAAGCGATCGATTGAACTTTCTGAAGGGTTTGAATTATGTGAGAAAATTCAGAGGATTATACGGCATACCATCGCGTACTGCCGCAGACGGGGTTGGCATTTTCATGACCGGATACCCGTGGCAGCGGTTAGGCGCTTACCGCCTGCCGGGCTGCGATCAGGGCTTGGCCCAGGGCCAGTCCTCCGTCATTGGTGGGCACCTTGGCATGGGTCAGAACTGGGACGTCCTTCAGCATCCGGCAGGTCAGATCCAGAAGATAGGCGTTCTGAAAACACCCCCCCGACAATGCGACGGCCTCTGCCTCGCCATCCTCGACCAGCGTGCGCGCGGCGTCCGCGAATGCGTGGGCCAGACCGGTATGAAAACGGGCCGAGACGCGGGCCGTGGTTACCCCAGCGGCAAGGTCGTGACGCAAGGCGACAAACATCGGTGCCGGATCGATTGTCGAGCCGTCGATCGCAAATTCGTATCCCTCATCGCTGAGGCCCTTTTCCGCCAAGCCTTCCAGGCGCATCGCGGCCTCGCCTTCAAAGCTCTGCGCTTCTGCGCACAGGCCCAGGCAGGCCGCGACCGCATCGAACAAACGCCCCGCCGAACTGGACAGGGGCGCGTTTAACCCCGCCATGGCGGCCTGGCGCAGCACCGCACGCGGGGCATCGTAAAAGAGCGTATCGGCCCAGTCCGCCAGTCCCGCATTGTCCAGCCGAACCAGAGCATTGCGCCACGGCTCTTGCTGGGCCTTGTCCCCGCCGACCAGCGGGGCAGGGGCCAGCCAGTGACGACGTTGGTATCCGGTATAGTCACCCAGCAGGATCTCTCCCCCCCAGACTGTATCGTCAGGCCCCAGACCCAACCCGTCCAGGATGATGCCGGCCACCTTTCCGCCATCGCCGGGCCATCCGTTTTCTCCCAGACAAGCGGCCAGATGAGCGTGGTGATGTTGAACCGCGACAACCGGCAACCCGGTCTGGCGTGCATGCTGGCTGGATCGGAAATCGGGGTGCAGGTCGCAGGCGGCAACCTCGGGCCGGTGATCGAACAGGTCGCGATAGTCGCGATCCGCCTTTTCGAACTCCTCAACCGTCAACAGGTCGTCCAGATCGCCCAAATGGTGCGACGGCAGCGCTTGACCGTTCTTGATCAGGCAGATTGCGGATTTCATCTGCCCGCCATAGGCCACGATCTGCGGCGCATCGTCGAACCCATCTGGCAGGGGCATAGTCCCAGGCACCCGCCCGCGCGCGTGGCGCAGCACCACGGGGCCCTGTTCCGAGAGCCGCATGACGCTGTCATCCAGCCGTCGCGCGATGTCCCGGTTGTGCATCAGAAACGCATCCGCGAAACCGGCCAGCTTGTCCCGCGCCTCGGCGTTGCCAATGACCTGCGGTTCGCCCGACAAGTTGCCGCTGGTCATCACCAATGGCCCACCAAATGAGTCCATCAGCAAATGATGCAGCGGCGTGTAGGGCAGCATCCACCCCAGGCAGGACTGCCCGGGTGCCAGCCCTTCGGGCAGCGGTACGCCAGCCTTGTCCAGCAACACGATGGGGGCGGCCGATGACCGCAACAGTTCAAGTGCAGCAGGGTCAGGCGCTGCATGGCGCATGATCATATCCTCGGTCGCCATCAAGGCCAGCGGCTTGCCGGGCCGGCGTTTGCGGTCTCGCAACAGCGCGATAGCGTCTGGATCGCCCGCATCACAGGCCAGGTGAAAGCCGCCCAGCCCCTTGATCGCCAGGATCTTGCACCTGCTCAGCAGTTCGGCAGCGGTATCGATCACGTTCGTGCTTGTTTTGCCGCTGGCATCCTCGATCCAGATCGCGGGACCGCAATCGGCGCAGGCGATGGGCTGGGCATGAAACCGGCGGTCGGCAGGGTTTTCGTATTCCGAGCGGCAGGCATCACACATCTCAAATACTGCCATCGAGGTCTTGGCCCGGTCATAGGGGAGGTCGTTGAGGATGGTGAAACGCGGGCCGCAATGTGTGCAGTTCGCAAAAGCATAGCCATGGCGGCGTTGTTCGGGATCGCGGATCTCCTCCAGACAAGAGGGACAGGTCGCGGCATCGGGGGTGACGCGGGTCTCTGCGCCACTGCCGGCAGAGGGCGCGATCCTGAACTCCCCCGGCGCATCGCCTTCCAGGGCCGAGGCCTCAACGGCATCGACCTTGGCCAGCGGTGGCGCATCCCTCGGAATGGCTGCGATGAAGGCCTCAAGGTCCGGCCCCCAGGCGCGGATCAGGACGCCCTCGGGGTCGTTCAAAACGTCTCCCGTAACCCCATGAACGCGCGCCAGTTGCCAGACAAAGGGCCGAAAGCCCACCCCCTGGACCTGACCGCGCACCCGGATCAGGCGGCCCGGCATCAATGCACCGTGCAGACCATGCAGGGGTCAAAGCTGCGCACGATATGCTGAACCGTTACAGGCGTATCCTCGTCCGCATCGACCGGTGCGCCGACCAGTGCGGCCTCGACCGGCCCTGGTACCCCGGCCGCGTCCCTGGGGCTGAAGTTCCAGGTCGTTGGGGCGATGATCTGATAGCCCGCGATGCGCCCGCCCTCGATCCGAACCCAGTGTCCCAGCGCCCCGCGCGCGGCTTCGACCAGTCCGGTTCCGGACGCGGTATCGGGCGTGTCGGCGCGTGCCATAAACTCGGCGCTGGGGTTAATCCCGGCGGCCA
>CAYWND010000362.1:0-3563 GCA_964459085.1 uncultured Oceanibium sp.
GCCGATGCGGGCGCCCAGTTCGACCCAGGTCTCGGGCTCGCCACCTGCCGAGATTGCGCCCATGGTCGTTGCCGCAACGAACAGCGCGCCGGTTTTCGAACGGTGATAGAGCGACAGGTCGACCTGACGCTCGCTCTCCCACCCCTGCCCGGCGCAGATCCCGCCCGGCATCCCGGTATGCGCCGACAGCGCCAAGACCAGCGGGCCCAGCCGGTCCGGCGCATCCTGGGCCGCACCCGCCAGCAGATTGAACGCCAGGACGATCAAGGCATCCCCGGTCAGCAACGCCAGCGGTTCCGAAAACGCCTTATGGACCGTTGGTTTGCCGCGACGAATGTCAGCATCATCAAAGCAGGGCATGTCGTCATGCACCAGCGATGCGCAATGGATCAACTCGATCGACGCGGCCGCCGCTGCAGACAGCTTCGGGCGATCCAGACCGCAGGCCTGCGCCACCGCCAGCGACAACTGCGGGCGCACCCGCGCCCCGCCGGGGAACACCGCGTGGTTCAGCGCAGCCGCCAGTTTCGGGGGCGCTGTGGGTCCGGTCGCCCCGGCAACCGCCGAGCGGAGCGTCGTTTCAATGGGATCGGACATGCTATTCCCTTGCGATCTGCGTGTGTATATTTAAACTGACAGTATTTTGTAAACTAGTCTGGACAGTTTCGGGAAACCTGTCAATCGCGGACACGGAAAGGTCGGATGTCACCTGTTGCTCAGAATGTGATCGTGGTCGGCGCCGGTATCGGCGGTCTGGTCGGCGCGCTGGAGCTGGCCCATGCGGGCATCCCGGTGACCGTCATCGACAGCGCCAGCGGGCCGGGCGGCAAGATGCGTACCATTGCGTCGCCCGCCGGGCCGGTGGACGCGGGCCCCACCGTGTTCACACTGCGCAAGGTCTTTGACCGGCTGTTTGACGATGTGGGCGAAGCGCTGGACGCGCACCTGACGCTGTCGCCACTGTCGGTCCTGGCCCGGCATCACTGGCGTGACGCGCCCACGCTGGACCTCTATGCCGACAGGGCACGGTCCCGTGATGCCGTGGCGCAATTCGCCGGGCCGCGGGCCGCGACCGAGTTCGACGCGTTCTGCGACGATGCGGCCACGCTCTATTCCGCGTTCGAGGATCCGGTCATGTTCGCGCCCGATCCAACGCCTGCGTCCGTGGCCACGGCTCTAGCACCCCGCGCGCGCGAGGTGCTGCGCGTGATGGCCCCATTCACGTCGCTGTCGGCCAAGCTGTCGCGCACCTTCAGCGACCCGCGTCTCGCGCAGCTGTTCGCACGCTACGCAACCTATGTGGGCGGGTCGCCCTATCGCAGCCCCGCGCTTTTGTCCCTGATCTGGCACACCGAGGCATCGGGGGTCCATGTGATCGACGGCGGCATGGGCGAGCTGGCCAAGTGCCTCGAATCACTATGCCAGCAGCGCGGCGTGAGTTTTCGCTATGACCAGCCGGTCACGTCGATCCTGACCGGGGATCGCGGGGTCGAAGGCGTGCTGCTGGAAACGGGCGAACGCCTGCCCGCACGCTCGGTCCTGTTCAACGGCGACCCGAACGCGCTGGCCACCGGACTGCTGGGAGACGGTGCCAGTACTGCCGCACCCGCCCGCCCGGCCTATCGGCGGTCGCTGTCAGCCTGGGTCTGGACTTTTGCCGCGACCGCACCGAGATGCGAACTGCCCCACCACAACGTCTTTTTCAGCGACGACTACCGGACCGAGTTCGAGGATCTGTTCACGATCCGCCGCTGCCCCGAGGATCCGACGCTGTACCTGTGCGCGCAGGATCGCAACGCGGAAGGCCAGGCCCCGGGTGGGCCAGAGCGGTTCCAGATCATCATGAATGCCCCTGCCGATGGCGACACGGCGATCCACACGGATCAGGAGATCAGACAATGCGAGACGATGGTGTTTTCCCGGCTAGAACAGGCGGGCCTGAAACTGGAGAGGGCCGAACAGGAAAACACGCTGACGACGCCGTGGGATTTCGCCAAGCTGTTCCCGGGGACATCCGGGGCGATCTACGGCAGCAACCCACATTCGATGATGGAGACATTCCGCAAACCCCGCGCGCGAACGCAGATCCCGGGCCTCTATCTGGCCGGGGGGGCGACGCATCCGGGACCGGGAGTGCCGATGGCGGCGACATCCGGCCGGCTGGCCGCCGCGGCGATGCTGCAGGACCGCGCTTTGACATCACGGTCGATCCGGACGGGTACGCTTGGTGGTATGTCGACGGCCTCTCCGACGACGGCCGGCGCGGCATCTCGATCATCGGTTTCATAGGGTCGGTCTTCTCGCCCTGGTACCGGTGGGCGGGCCGCCGGGATCCGCTGAACCACTCGTGCATCAACGTCGCACTCTATGGCCCCGGCGGGCGATGGACAATGACCGAACGTGGGCGCGGGGCGGTGCGCCAGTCGGCGGATACGTTCCAGGTAGGGCCCAGTCAGATGCACTGGGACGGCACCGATCTGGTGATCGATGTCAACGAGATCTCGACCCCGCACGCCCAGCGCATCCAGGGCCGCATCCGGGTCTCGCCCAGCGCGGTGACCGGGATCGAGGTGCCGCTTCATGGCGAGCGGCATATCTGGCGCCCCTATGCGCCAACCGCCCGGATCACCGTCGATCTGGCCCGGCCCGGATGGCGCTGGCAGGGGCACGGATACTTCGACGCGAACCATGGCACTGCGGCGCTCGAGGCTGACTTCAGTTACTGGACCTGGTCGCGTATGCCGCTGGCACGCGGAACCGCCAGTTTCTATGACGCTGACCGCCGGGACGGCAGCAAATTGCAGGTCGCGCTGCGGTTCGATGATGATGGGTCGGTCCAACATCTGGACCCGCCCCCGATGCAGCGTATGTCGCGCGGCCTGTGGACCGTCCGCCGGCAAGCCCGGTCGGATACGGGCGCGCAACCCTATCAGGTCCAGGCGATGCTGGACGCACCGTTCTATGTCCGCTCGGCGATCAAGGCTCAGATCAATGGCGAGACCTCGGTCGGGGTGCACGAGGCGCTGGATCTGAACCGCTTCGCCAATCCTTTGCTGAAATTCATGCTTGCGGTGCGGGTCCCCCGGCGGCCAGGGTTCTAGCGGCGGGCACGCCTCACCCGCCCTCCGCCGGTGCGGCGACGCCTGGGTTGGCCCGCCAGATCCACCAGTTCAGCGCCCCGGCATAGCTGGCCCAGACGATATAGGGCGCAACCAGCAACCCTGCGATCAGATCTGCCCGCAGGAACAGCCAGATCATCACCGCGATGGACAGCCACAACAGGCCCAGCACCACCATCGCCGCGCCCAGCCGCCTGAGCCCGAAAAAGACCGGCGACCAGACCGCGTTCAGCACAAGCTGGAGGACAAAGAATGCCAATGCCGGTGCGGCCAGCGCCGCATCCGTCCGGCTGACCCGGAACGCGGCATAGGCCATCGCGGCATAGAGCACGGTCCAGGCGACCGGGAACACCCAGTTTGGCGGGGTCCAGTTTGGCTTGACCAGGGCATCATACCAGCGCCCGGGCGGAAACATCGCCCCGGTCGAGGCCGCCGCCATGACCG
>CAYWND010000363.1:0-3554 GCA_964459085.1 uncultured Oceanibium sp.
CCAATTCCGCCCGAAGCTGGTCCTCGAGGTCTTTGCCTGGCTGCCAGCGCCGAGCGTATTGCATCTGATTGCCGTAACAGGTCCGCCAGTGACCACAGGACCGCGGACAGGTTGCTCGTTCCTCCAGCGTGAGCGTGAGGATCATCGCGCCCTCGAGTCGCCCCACCAGGACGTCGCCGCCGATCTTCGAGTTGTTGCAGCCGTCTTTCAGAACAGGCTCGGTGCCATCAGCCTCAAAGACCCGTGTTGGAAAGATCGTCCCCTCGACATCGGCAGGGGCCACGGTGGGCTTGCCCAATGGCACGGGCGTATCCTTGAAGCGCCGACGGTCCTTGACCACCTTGCGGGCCTTGTCTGCGCTCTTCCTCTTGGCCTGAGCGGCCCTGTCGGTGCCCTTGGACACCTGTCGAGCGCGCGCGGCCTTGAGACCCATTACCACAAGGTCATTGTGGATGGTCTGATAGGTGACACCGCAGGCCTCAGCTATCTCGCTGGTGGTCTTCTTGCTCTCGACCAGTTCCCGGACCTTCTTGCGACGGTCGACCACCTGCGGAGAGACCGCGCCTTTGGTTCGCTTCCATGCCCCGGCGCTGATCTCTTCCTTCGTCTTGGGCCGAAGATCATAAGCCACAGTACCTTCGGGAACCTTGGTAACCTCACCCGCCTCGATCTTCTGATCGATCATGCGGCGCTCTTCGGGATCGATGGTATCCGGCATCACCGACCCCCCGACGCAAAGAGCGGTGCTGTCTGAATTCCGTGAGACTTGGAGTAGAGCGAACAGGCATAGTCCAGTATGCCGATGGCCTCGGCCACGTCATCCGTCTCCGGGGTGTGCCCAAGCTGCTTGCAGCGGGTGAAGGCCGCGCGCTTGGCATCGCCCCGATTGTAGTTCGCAGATCCGAGGAAGTGCTTGCGCCAGGTCCCGATGTTGACCTCGTAGACCTTGCAATCGCTCATCTCGCCCAGAAACTCGACCAGATAGGCAATGCCGAACAGATACCGCATCTTCTGATAGTTGCCGCCCCTGCCCTTCTTGCGATCCGCAGAGCCCTTGATCGGCTGTTCGAAGAACACGTGGGTTACCTCGTGGTCTTGGATCAACCGATTGACTTCTCGCCCCATGCGCAGCGCAGACGCCTTGCCCGGCTGGATGCGAAACGATCCATAGACAGGTCTGGTGTCGGGGGCGCCAACGGCCCAACCGGTACTGCGAGCAAGATCGAGTGCGAGTATCTTCATGCGCCTGCCTGTTGTTGGTGGGCAGGGGCTGCTGGCCAAAACCTACAAAAAACAGCAGCCCCTACCCTTTCGCCCGTGCGTCAGTCGTCGGTGCTGTCGTCCGGGCGAAGCTTGTGGACCTTTTCTTCCATCTCTTTGTCGTGCCCAAAGAGGTCACTGGTGGCGTCTGCGCCCCAGATCGGCATCATCGTCTCCAGACCCGGGATCATCGTGGCCAGGAAGTCGTTGCGCTTGTCCTCGGACATCCGCCCGATCTTGCAAAGCTGGTCGAAGGCGGTCTTGTTGTACCCCTTCTGGTCGACGATCTTCTTGGTCTCGTCGCCTTGGGTGCCGGCCTTCTCAGCCGTCGCCTTCTTCATGTCGTTGATGCGCGTGATCTCGTCAGGAAGACCGCGGACGTCCGGGCCTTCCTCTTCTGCAATCGCTTCTGCTGTGGCGGCTTTCGCCATGGTTGCTCTCCTCAAGTTCCGGGGGATGGATCTGGGTCGGACGCGGGAGCAACCGACAACTTGGCCCCCGCGTCCGCTTCACACTCTCCCGAGCGTGGTTCTGTTGGATGGTCGACATAGGGACGAAGCCGCGCGCGGTTCTCGTCGGTCATCTCGTAGCCAAAGCCCCAGATCGTCCCGATCTCGACGTCAATGGTTCTGAGGGCCTTGCGCAGGTGGCTGATCTGAACGTCGACCACCTTGTATTCGGACATCCTGCCGGTCACACGCTCGATCTCTTCATGGAGAAAGTGCTTGCGGGCTTGTCCGTTCAGGTAAAGCGGACGGAGGATTGCGAGCCTGGACGGCGAAAGCTTCAAGCCCTTAAGCCGGAAGCTATCCCGCCCTCTGATCTCTATCTCTAGCTGTCGAATGCGCTCGCGGTATTCCTCGACCGTTCGGAGGGCCGCGCGAAGCTGCGCATTCTCGCGCTTCAAATCGTCAATCTCCGCCCGAAGCTTGAATGACGGGTCCCGGTGATAGGTCGGGTTTGCAGTGAGGCGGGTCATGGATAGCCCCCTGTGTCTTTCGCCACAGACTGCCGTCCCGAAAGTTTTCTGAGCCGCCGACCCGCGCAGAATGCCCACCAGTCACCAAAGGCGCCTAGAGCAACTGCCGCTTGGATTTCACGGACGATCAGCCATCTACGTAGCCCCTGCATGATCTCTCTCCCGGAGATGGATCAGCGCGGATTCCGCGTATCTTTCATCGCTGAGTGCGAGACCAACGATAGCCCCGCCTGGAGCGTTCTTTCCGTGCCACCACTTTTCAGCCGTATCAGGATGCACCCGAAAGACATCCGCAGCATGGGCTGGGCTTCGGAAGTTGGCCTGAATGAACCTCTGCCACCTGAGCGCGAAAAACTGGCGGTATGTCCGTGGGCACGAAAACTTTCCAGACGACAGTCCCTCATCCGATGCCCTACGCAAGGGATGTGCATGACCAGGCAGAGAAAGGGCACGGGGCGCAGTCATTAGGCTGCGCCCTTGTGTTGGGGTGGGTGAGGAAAGAAATCCTGTTCCGTCAGTCCGAGGCCCAGATCACGGGCAACTTTGAGGATCTCTGGCTTGTGGGAGTCAGGGATCGAGCCCCGCTCCTTCCAGCTCTGCACCGTAGAAACTGGCTTATCAATTGCTGCGGCTGTCGGACGTACCCCGCCGAAGGCAGAGATAATAGGGTTCACGTAGCTCATACGAGACCATGTATGCTTTTTGCGTCCAACAATCAACCGAAATATGCATACGGACACCCGGGCTCAAATATGCAAAATGCGCGCATGGGGAAAAAGTCCGATGTTTCCAGCCGGTTGAAAGAGCTTCGTGAACGAGCCGGGATTTCTGTGCGAAAGATGGCAGCGGAAAGCGATATGTCGCATTCCACTTACCAACACTACGAAGATCGACACAAAGGCCCGTTTCTGCCGATGGACAAAGCAATGCGCTTTGCGAATGCTCTATCGCCCTATGGCATCAACGAATGGGAAGTCTTAGCGCTTGCCGGGTCTATTCCCGGGAAATTCTCTCCAGATGATCTCGCAGCACTCTACAAGCTTCAGCAGCTTCTGCCGCAAGATCTAAATCGCGTTCTAGCATACGCTGAAGGACTTCTAGCCGCTCGCGAGGATCGATCTTCTCAAGACGATCAAGAGCGGAATTCAATCGACGAAAACTCATAGATAACACCCAGTACGAGCACCCTGACCGCTCAACAGGGCGCATTCTGACCGCGCATTCGCGCTGTTCTAGCCTAGTATTTGGAACATGGATGCTGGCGGCGGCTCGGAGATCACGCGGAGGCTGTATGGACTGCCCCGTCGACCTCGTC
>CAYWND010000364.1:0-3554 GCA_964459085.1 uncultured Oceanibium sp.
CTTGACCGTCGTGCCGCAGCCACTGGTGTTGATGACCACCGCGTCCAGCCCCTCTCCGTTCACCTCTTCCATCCAGGCACGGATGTTCTTGGCCGCTGTCGCATGGCTTTCTCGGGTCTTGCCCATGTGGTGGGTCAGCGCGCCGCAGCACCCCATTCCTTCGGCAATGACCACCTCGCAGCCGTGGCGGGTCAACAAACGGATTGTCGCCTCGTTGATATCGGTATTCAGCGCCCGTTGCGCACACCCGGTCATCAGCGCCACACGCTTGCGCCTCTCGCCTTGGGCCGGAAAGACCTGGGGGTCGTCCATCAGACTGGGCGGTGGGATTTCTTTCGGCGCCATTTCCAACATCGCCTTTAGGCGCGCATCGGGCATCAGGCGCCGAAACGGGCGCCCGATCTTGGCCCCCAGCAGGGCCAGGCGGAACCGCGTCGGATAGGGCAGGATACGCGCCAGGATCCAGCGCAGCGCCCGATCCGAAAACGGCCGCTTGTAGGTCTGTTCGATATACTCGCGGGCGTGATCGACAAGGTGCATATAGTGCACACCGGACGGGCAGGTGGACATGCAGGCCAGGCAGGACAGGCAGCGGTCAATGTGCTTGACGGTCTTCTCGTCCGCCGGACGGCCGGTTTCCAGCATGTCCTTGATCAGGTAGATCCGGCCGCGCGGGCTGTCCAATTCGTCGCCAAGGATCTGGTAGGTCGGGCAGGTCGCTGTACAGAACCCGCAATGCACACAGGTGCGCAACACCTCGTTCGAGCGGGCAATTGCGGGGTCGGTCAGTTGATCAGGCGTGAAATTGGTCTGCATTGTCTATCCCATGCGCCCCGGATTCAGAATGCCTGATGGATCAAACTGGTCGCGCAGTCCTGCAGCGATGCGTCCAATGGCTGCCGCTTCGGGGTGAAACGTGCCCACCCTTGCCCGTTGCTCGTCCGTTGCACGGACAAGCGTGGCGTGTCCCTGGATGTCCCCCAGGGCCGCGCGAAGATCTGTACCCGCCGACACGCGAACCCAAACCAGCCCGCCACCCCAGTCAAGCAACGCCGCCAAGGGCGAGATGCGATTGATCACCGCCGCCCCATCCGCCGGTTTGACCGAGATCCGCCAGATTTCACCCTCACCCAGGACAGGCGTGGCATCCCTAATGGCCGCCCAGTCGCCGGTGTCATCGGTGGATGCGGTATCTCCGTACTGTGCGAGCAGGGACTTCAGCGCTTCGGCCCTGTAGGCCACGGATCCCGCGAACCCCTCGACCCGCACCAGTGTGCGGTTCTCGGACACAAGATGCGCCGCCCCGGTTACATCAAACGGGGATCCAAGTGCGGCCGCCATGGCTTTGCACGCAGCCTGTGCATCCAGGCCGTCGACAGTCACGGTCGCTGCAGCCTCGGCCCTTGGCAGGACCTTCAGCGAGACCTCGCTCAGCACACCCAGGGTGCCGTGGCTGCCGCACATCAGTTTGACCACATCATAGCCGGTGACGTTCTTCATCACCCGGCCGCCGTTCTTGATCACCTCGCCCCGGCCATCGACAAAACGGACGCCAATCAGACTGTCCCGGCAGGCACCTGCCTGGATCCGCCGCGGTCCGGATATGTTTGCCGCAACGACACCCCCGATCGTTGGCTTGCCTTGCGTGCCATACATGCCGCGATGGTCCATCGGCTCAAACGGCAGGATCTGCCCCTCGGCCGCCAGTGCGGCCTCGATTTCCTCGACCGGCGTGCCTGCCTGGGCGACCAGGGTTAACGCGCCAGGCTCGTAAAGAGTAATCCCCGACAGCCCTCCGGTTTCCAGAGTCTCCCCTGACACCGCGCCGCCCAGCCCGTCCCGCGTATCTCCGCCGACGATCCGGAGGGCCTGTCCGGCTGCGGCGGCGTCCGCAACCGCCTGGGAAAGCTCTGTTTCGGTGCTGGGCTTCACCTTCTTTCGCCTCTCTCTTAGGAATCTCTGCTTGGTATCGCGGGTATCACGCGCTTCGGCGGCTTTCACTGACCTCCAGCGGAAACACCTTGGCAGGGTTCAGCAGCCATTTGGGGTCGAACACATCCTTGATCTTTAACTGTGCCTCGAGGTCCGCCTTGTCATACTGCACGGTCATAAGGTCCCGCTTTTCGATGCCGACACCATGTTCGCCGGTCAGACATCCGCCCACCTCGACACAGAGTTTCAGGATCTCGGCCCCGAATGCCTCGCAGGTTTCCAGGTCGCCCGGTTTGTTCGCGTCGAACAGGATCAGCGGGTGCATGTTGCCGTCCCCGGCGTGAAACACATTGCCGACGGCAAGGCCATATTCCTTGGACATCTCGCCAATCCGGCGCAGGACATAGGGCAGCTGGCTGACCGGTATCGTGCCGTCAAGGCACATGTAATCATTGACCTGCCCCATGGCGCCGAACGCGGATTTGCGACCCTTCCAGATCAGCGCGCTTTCCTCGGCACTCTGGCTTTCGCGCAGCTCAACGGGATTGTGTTGGGCGGCGATTGTCTTGATCTTGTCCAGCTGTTCGTCAATCTCGGCATCGGACCCCTCGACCTCGACGATCAACAGCGCCTCGACATCCGGATAGCCCGCGTTGGCAAAGTCCTCGCAGACCCGGATGCACAGCCTGTCCATGAACTCGATGGCGACCGGCAGAACCCCGGCCTTGATGATGTCGCTGACGCACGCTCCCGCAACCTCTGAGCTGTCAAATCCCATCAGTACGGGGCGTGCGCCCTCGGGCTTGCGCAGGATCCTGAGTGTGGCTTCGGTGACCACGCCAAGCTGACCTTCCGAGCCGCAGAGAAGGCCCAGGATGTCATAGCCCGCCGCGTCGAGATGGGCGCCGCCGATCTCGACGATCTCGCCCTCGATCGTGACCATCTTGACGCCCAGCAGGTTGTTGGTGGTCACCCCGTATTTCAGGCAGTGCGCACCGCCCGAGTTCATCCCCACGTTACCTGCAATTGCACAGGCTAATTGGCTGGACGGGTCAGGCGCATAGAAAAAGTCATCGCCTTCGACCGCACCGGTTACCGACAGGTTCGTGCGCCCCGACTGGACGCGGATGAAGCGATTGTCATAGTCGGTCTCGAGCACATCCGTCAGTCGCGCAACCCCCAGGATGACAGCGTCCGCTGTGGGCAGCGCGCCACCGGCCAGCGATGTGCCCGAGCCGCGGGGAACGACCGGAACACCCATGTCATGGCAGATCTTCAGAACTGCGGCGACCTCTTCCGTCGACGAGGGAAGCACCGCAACCAGAGGCGGGCAGCGATAGGCGGTCAGGGCGTCACACTCGTAGGCTCGGGTCTCGGCAGGATCGGATATCACCGCATCAGATGGCAAAACCCGCGAAAGGCGGGCTACGACCTCTTCCTTGCGGTCCAGGACGGACGCATCTGGTGTTGGCATATCCACGATGGCGGCTCCTTGCGGCGGTAATTGGTCACTTTATATTACCAATTTGAGCGTTTGGAAACCCCTAAACGCTCGGACAGCTCTGCGGTCCCGCGGCCGTTGGCCGCGGGATATAGATGTCCTGAACAAAGAGGGGGCGCCC
>CAYWND010000365.1:0-3553 GCA_964459085.1 uncultured Oceanibium sp.
ATGTACGTCACCCCGGCGTCACAGGCAGACTGGGACGCGCTTTGGACCCACATTCGCGATGCGTTGCGCGATGCGGGCGTGGATGCGCCTGACCACCTTGACCATCCCGACGACCTGCAAGCGCACTGGCGGCGGCCCGACCTGGTGCTGTCGCAAACCTGTTCCTGCCCGTTCCGGCAGGGCATTTGGCGACATGTCGAGGTGCTTGGCGCCCTCGACTTCGGGCTGCAGGATTGTGCGCCGGGGGACTATAATTCGGTGATCGTGACAGGACCTGACGAGCCTCGCGCTTTGGCGGATCTGCAGGCAAGCGGTCGGGTTGCCGTAAATGCCTTCGACAGCCAGTCGGGCTGGGTCGCCCTGGGGGCTGTCGACAAGTCACGAGTCACACTGACCGGCGCACATCAGGCCTCGGCTCAGGCGGTCGCTGACGGGCGGGCGGATATTGCGGCAATCGATGCCCAGACCTGGCGCATCCTGGGACGCGAAACCGACCTGCACGCCAGGCTGCGCGAGGTCTGTCGCACCGCGCCGACACCGGGACTGCCGCTGGTCACGGCACGTGGCAACGACATCGACACGCTGCGCGGTGCGGTCGCCCGGGGTCTTGCCACCGCGCCCGCGGATCTGCGGGCACGGCTGGATATTTTGGGGTTCATACCGCGCGCCAGCAGCGACTACATGAACAGTGACTACAGGGCATCTGCCCGATCTTCTGCCGCCGACGCCAGCTGATCCGGCAGAGCCCGGATCATCCGGGCCAGTCCCGGCTCGTCAACCCGTTTGGCCGCGCTGCGGGGGCCGAACCAACGCAATTTTCGCTGTCCGCTTTCGGGATAATTGGACTTTGTCGCTGAAACCTCCAGGGCAAAGACCTGTACCGTGCAATCCACTGATTTGCCCCGCGGCAGCCGCTTGCGATAGCCGTAAAATCCCATGGTCTTGCGTTGCACCTCGCCGCACACTCCTGCCTCTTCCCAGGCCTCTTGTGCGGCCACCTTGTGCGGCGCGAGCGACTTCATCGGCCATCCCTTGGGGCAGATCCAACGCTGCGTGCCGCGCGATGTGATCAGCAGGATCTTCAGTTTGCCCTTGCGCGAGAACCGATAGCACAGCGCTGCGAACTGCAGCGCTGTCCGTGGCTCGCGTTTGCGCTCGACACTCAGTGCCCGTTTCTTCTTGCCCTTGCCCATGGCGTCATTAATCGCCCCTAGTCCCGCAGTGCAAGGGTCTTGGCTGTTGACAAGCGCTTTTCCTCGGTGTGCCTAAGGGGTTGCTGCCGTCGGCCCTAACACAGGCATCACCTTGGAACTCTGGATCCCCATTACCATCGCCGCGGCGTTCTTTCAAAACCTGCGGTTCATGCTGCAAAAGCACCTCAAGGGCACGCTCAGCACCATGGGCGTGACGTTTTCGCGGTTCGTCTTTGCGGCCCCCCTGGCCTGGGGGGTGGTCGCCTTGCTGATGCTGCGCGAGGGTGCCGTGTTTCCGCGCATCACTGGCGCTTTCGTGATCTATGGCGGGATCGGCGCAATTGCCCAGATCGTGGCAACCGCAATGCTTGTTGCCCTGTTCTCGCTGAAAAACTTCGCGGTGGGCGTGACATTTTCCAAGACCGAGACGGTGATGACGGCGTTGCTGTCCGCCGCGATCCTGGCCGAACCGGTCTCGGGTGGGGCCTGGATCGCGATCTTCGTGACGGTTGCGGGCGTCATCGCGATGTCCGGGCTGCCATCGCGGGACAATCTGGCGGCCGGGATCTTTGGCCGTGCGGCCGCGATCGGGATCGGATCGGGCATCATCTTTTCCATGGCCTCGATCGGGTATCGGGGGGCTTCGCTGGGCCTTGGCAGTGGGGACTTCCTGATCCGTGCGGCGTTAACGCTTGCGGTCGTGACCACCTTCCAGACAGCGGTGATGGCGCTGTGGCTGGCCTGGCGTGAAGGCGGCGAGATCTTGCGGGTATTGAGGGCCTGGCGGATTGCGGCCTGGGTCGGCCTGACCGGGATGCTGGGCTCGCTGGGTTGGTTCACCGCCTTCACCTTGCAGAACGCGGCCTATGTCAAGGCGTTGGGTCAGATCGAACTGGTCTTCACGATCCTGGCGTCGGTGTTCTTTTTTCGCGAGCGGATCTCGCGGTTCGAGGCGCTGGGGATCGGCCTGATCGCAACGGGGATCCTGTTGCTGCTGTTGGTCTGACTGGCCGGGCCCAATGGGGGCGATGCCCCGCCGCTGTTGGCACGGTGCCTCCCCGGCGTCAGCAGGGGATCGGGATCAGCGTCGGCCGTAGTACAGGCCGACGACGTGTTCCGCTTCGGCAAAGAACAGCCAGCGTGCGACCAGTAGACCGGCGAGGTGGCTGAGCACCAGGATGGCGGCGACCATGTGCTTGACCTCGAACGCCAGGCCCAGCACGACGGGCAGGACAGAAACCAGCGCCAGCGCGATGCCGCGCAGTTTGCGGCTGTGCTTGCGGCCGATCCGGTAGACCATTTCGGTCAGCAGGTAGTTGGTGCCGGAATGGGGGCTTTCCAGCAGGCGCACCTTGCCCAGGTGCCCCAGGCCGGTGGCGGTCTCCATGCTGGATCCGGACCGCGCCAGCGCGGTGTCGCCTTGCCACCAGACGATCGCCTGGAGGATGCCAAGGGCCGCCAGCAGGATCAGCGAATAGGTCACCTTGCCCCCCAGAAGCGCACCACCGGCCAGCGCGTAGGTCATGAAAAGCAAGGGGGTTAGCGGCGTGTTCCAGCGCGGCACCGTTTTAAGCTGGGCATAGATCATCGCCGTGCAATACACCGTTACCGCAGCAAGGGCAGAGGCCAGTATGCCAAGGATTACAATACGTTCGCCGGTCAAAACCCACAGCCCGCCATAGGCCGCAAACGTGCCCATCGTGGCGACCGAGACCACTCCTTCGCGCGACAGCCACGAGCTGCGCCATTGGCTGAACGCCTTCAGGGCGCGTTCCGGGTGGCCCAGATGGAAGGTCGACGCGAGCAGGCCGATGCCCGCCAGACCCAGCGCCATCACCGAGAAGACCCCCATGACCCAGGGCGTCTTGGAGGGCGGGGCCAGGCCCAGCCAGATCATCAGGCCAAAGCCCAGGCCCGAGAGCGCGGTGAAGAGGATGATAGACGGTGCGGGATGCATCAGATCTTCTCCAACTGCCTGTCAAGCCAGCCAAAAAAGCCGCCCGCATCGTCCGTGGCCTCGGCCAGGAGCGGGCCGAGCACGTCAATCTCGGGCGCGGTATCGGTCTTGGGGCGGGGGGGCAGGTACTTGTTGACGGGCCGGGTTCCCTGTTCGGGCATCAGGTCGATGCCGCCGCGATCTTCGACCAGTTTGAAGACGCCGCTTTCAGGGTCCGAGAGGTCGCCGAAATGCCGGGCGCCGGCGGGGCAGGTGCGTACGCAGGACGGCACGCGGTCCTCTTCGGGGATGTTGTCGTTGTAAATGCGGTCAACGCACAGGGTGCATTTTTTCATAACCTTTTCAACGGGATCCATCTCGCGGGCGCCGTAGGGGCAGGCCCAGGCGCACAGGCCGCAGCCGA
>CAYWND010000366.1:0-3511 GCA_964459085.1 uncultured Oceanibium sp.
CCCCAACGTGACCGAAGCTTGCGGTTGCGGAGAATCGATCAAGTTCGAAGGTATGTAATCCGCATTGCGGGTCTCGCGGGCCTTTGCTAGCCAAGGGGCAGCAAAGGGAGGTCGCCATGCGCCGCAAAATCGCCGCCGGAAACTGGAAGATGAACGGCCTGCCCCAGGCAGCAAGCGTGGTCGAGGCACTGGCCGCAGCTCATCCCGATCCGAATTGCGACGTGATCATCTGCCCGCCCGCCCCACTGGTCGCGGGGTTCGCCGCGCTGGACACCGGTATTTCCATCGGCGGGCAGGATTGCCATCCGGAACTTGCGGGCGCGCATACCGGCGACACTTCGGCCGCCCTGCTTGCGGCCTGCGGTGCCACCCATGTTCTGGTGGGCCACTCGGAACGCCGCGCGGACCATGGCGAGACCGATGCGGTTGTACGCGCCAAGGCGCTGGCGGCCCGCGCCGCCGGCCTGGTGCCGATCATCTGCGTCGGCGAAACCCTGGCCGAACGCGAGGATCGCCGCACACTCGAGGTTGTCGGCGCGCAAATCGACGGATCAGTCCCCGAAGGCGCGCAGCCCGAGGATACGATCATTGCCTATGAACCGGTGTGGGCCATCGGGACCGGCAAGGTCCCGGGCGAGGCAGACATCGCCGAAGTACACGGCTTTATCCGCAACCGCCTGGCCGGAACCTTTGGTCCCGATGCCGCGAACGGCATCCGCATTCTCTATGGCGGCTCGGTCAAAGCCGCAAATGCGGTCAGCATTTTTGGTTTAGAGAATGTGGACGGGGGTCTGGTCGGCGGCGCTTCCCTGACGGCCGAGGATTTCGGCCCGATCATCGCCGCCGCGTCCGGCAGCTAGGCTGTTTCGGTTTCAGCGTCCGCAGACTTGGCGCGGATCCCATAGAACGCCGCCAGGCGCTGCAATGCGATTCGCAGCACGATCTTGCCAGACCGCGCCGACCATCCCAGCCGCTTTTCGGCCGTCTCCAGCCCTTCCAGGAAACAGCAGACCCGAAACGCCACATCCGACAGGCCCGGCCCCAGTTCGGTCAGCGCCGCATGGACGCGGTCACGCGCGGCCGCCGGCCCTTCTGCGCCGCCAACAATAGCCGCCGGTCCCGTGCTGCCGCCGTCCCGCGGTGTCAGAAAGCTTTCCCAGTTCTGGGTCACACGCGGACCCATCTGTGCCAATTCGAAGTCCTCGCGCAGGCGCTCTCCCGCCTCGATCAACTCGGCTGTCAGATAGGGCTGACCGGCGCGATCACGTTTGCGGCCCAGCACGGTCAGCGGACTTTCTGCCAGGTTGTAGCGCAGTCGCGTCTCGCCAGATCCGTCCCGCGCCATGACCCGGCGCTCGCCAAATTCCTGGTGCTGGGCTTTGAACGGGCTGGCGGATTCAGAGAACCCCGACTGTGCGGTCCGGGACTTACGCTCGTCTTCCAGCAAACGTTTCAGCGCCGCGCGTCCGACGTTCGAGATCACATAGCGCGCGATTCGCCCCGATTTTTCACATGCGATCCAGTCCTTCAGCGCAAACTGATGGGCGATGTCGCGATCAACGACGGCCGTCCGTGTATGGCGGCCGGGAACGCTCTCGCGCATGACCACGGCCTTTTCCATATCCGTGGCAACCGCAAGAAAGGCATCCTTCTCGCACAGGCGACGCAAAATCCGCCGCGCTTCGCGATTGACGGCGTCTTCGCTGTCTTCAACGCTACTTTTGGGTTGGGCAATCATGGCAATCCATTTTTCAATGCGGGCATCACTGCCCAGTTGAGAGGAAACGGCCTCCGCGCATCCGGTGAGGGCATCGTCAAACAAAGGATCATCACGCCGTGCCTCGACCTTCCTGATCTGGCGCAACACGGTCGACGGCTGGCACTGACGCCGACGCGCAATCTCGCGGATCGGCAGTGCGCCTTCGGTATGCGCAAGATAGGACAGGATCTCGGCCCTCACCGCCCCCGCGGGGACGCTCATTGCCGCCAGACTACTGATTACATTCTCGCGATCTTTTGGCACATGCTGTGTCACGTCCGGATCGCCTTACAGTCGAAAGATGCCTCTACCTAAAGTTGTTTTGGTAAATGAGGTATTAACGTGTCTATTTTTTTGACACACTCAAATTATGTTAACTGTCGGCGCGCGCTGCACCCGGATCTTGCGCAACATCCGGCTTCGGCAACCGATACTCGTGGCACCAAAACCGCAACGGAGCCCGGCATGACCGACCTGTCCAGTATCCTGACAAAAACCCGCCGCCCCCGCCTCTTGATTCAGGCCGCACGGCGAGGCCTTGCCCTCTACAAGCCGGAACGTGATCTGCGCGGTCTGTTGGGGACCGAGGAACGGGGCACGGGACTGGCCGCACGCCTTCTGGCAGCGGAACAGGCAATAGAAGAAACACGACAGGCCGGCGATGCGACCTATTCGATCGCCCGCCACATCACCCTGCTGACCGCACTCATGGCCGAGGCCCGCGCCCCGGCCAACGCCTAGACAAAGGCATCCGGCATCGAGCTTTTCTTAGTATCAACAAAGTCTTGCAGGGCTTCTCTTATGCCTTGATCCAGCGTCGGCGCCTGATAATCACCCAGCATCTTCGCCACACGATCGGCGGCAAGCCCCTCGCTGTCCAAAGCGCCGTCATCGGCCCAGGTCTCGAACGGCTTGTAGTCCAACACCTCGCTGCGCCAGAACGCATCCTTGAAATTGGCCTGTGTGTGCGCGCATCCCAGATAATGGCCGCCGGGACCGACCTCGGCGATTGCGTCCATGGCCTGCCCGTTCTCGGAAATGTCGACGCCCTTGGCCACCGAATGCAGCACGCCCAACTGATCGGCATCCAACACGAACTTCTCGAACGACGACACAAGGCCGCCCTCCAGCCAGCCGCACGAGTGTAACATGAAGTTTACACCACCCAGCAGTGCGGCGTTCAGCGTGTTGGCCGTTTCATAGGCCGCCTGCGCGTCGGGCAGCTTGGATCCACACAGCCCCCCGCCCGACCGGAACGGCAGGCTCAACCTGCGCGCGAGTTGCCCCGCCCCATACAAAATCTTGGACGCCTCGGGCGTGCCAAAGGTCGGCGCCCCGGAATTCATGTCGATCGAGGTGACAAATGCACCCATGATCACAGGCGCACCGGGCCGCACGATCTGCGAATAGGCAATCCCGGCAAGCGCCTCGGCAAGGACCTGGGTCAACGTGCCCGCGACCGAAACCGGGGCCATCGCACCGCCCACGATAAAGGGCGAGACGATGCAGGCCTGGTTCGCGGCGGCATACACCTCCAGCGCGCCCATCATCACCGAATCGAAGGTCAGCGGCGAGTTGATGTTGATCAGCGACGTCATCACCGTGTTCTGATCGACAAAGTCCGACCCGAACAGGATCCGGCACATATCAACCGAATCCTGTGCCCGCACAGGTTCCGTCACCGACCCCATGAATGGCTTGTCGCTGAGTGTCATATGCGCAAGCAGCATGTCCAGATGCCGCTTGTTGACC
>CAYWND010000367.1:0-3475 GCA_964459085.1 uncultured Oceanibium sp.
CGCTGACCGGTTTGGGATAGGGCGGCTTGAAGCGGAAGCCGCCGGGCGTCTCGACACTGCCCAGCAGCAGTTGCAGGACATGCAGCGCGCGGCAGGTCTGGAAGCCGTTGGAATGGGCCGAGATGCCGCGCATGGCGTGGAACGAGACCGGGCGGCCGATCATGGTTTCGTGCCGCTCGCCCCGGAAATCGGTCCAGGGCTGGTTCAGCACGATGGGATCGTCAAAGGCGTGGTGGGCCAGTTCGGCGGCGATCCGGCGGGTGGTGTCGGCGGGGACGCCCGTGAATTCCGCCACGCGGTCGGGCGAGAAGGCGTCGTCGAGGTAGCGTTCGGCGAGGCTTTGGAAGACCGGTGTCAGGCCATTGTAGGTGCCGTGCAGCGCGGGTTTCAGGCCGGGTGTGTCGAAGGGCTGTGCGGACTGTGTTTCGCGGTCCCAGACCAGTTCCTTGCCCGCGTCGTTGCGGGCAAACAGGCCGTCCGCGTCCAGCAGCACCGGCGCGTTGGTGAACCGCGCCAGGTAGTCGAGATCGATCTTGCCGGATTTCAGCAGCTCGTGGACCAGGGCCAGGATAAAGAGGCCGTCGGTGCCGGGCGTGATGCCCACCCATTCGTCGGCGACCGCGTTATAGCCGGTGCGCACCGGGTTGACGCCGATCACCTTGGCGCCGCGTTCCTTGAGGCGCCCGAGGCCCATCTTGATCGGGTTGCTGTCGTGATCCTCGGCGACGCCAAAGATCATGAAGAGCTTGGTGCGCTCCCAATCCGGCGCGCCAAACTCCCAGAAGGCGCCGCCGAGGGTGTAGATGCCTGCGGCGGCCATGTTGACGGAACAGAACCCGCCATGGGCGGCGTAGTTGGGGGTGCCGAACTGCTGGGCCCACCAGCCGGTGAAGGACTGCGACTGGTCTCGGCCGGTAAAGAAGGCGAGTTTTTCCGGCGCGCTCTCGCGAATCGGGGCCAGCCATTCGGCGGCCTGGGTCAGGGCCTGGTCCCAGGTGATTTCTTCGAACTCGCCCGAGCCGCGAGGCCCGACGCGGCGCAGGGGCGCGCGCAGGCGGGCGGGCGAGAGGTGCTGCATGATCCCGGCCGAGCCCTTGGCACAGAGCACCCCCTTGTTGACCGGGTGATCGCGGTTGCCCTCGATATACTTCACCTGGCCGTCGCGCATGTGCACGTTGATGCCGCACCGACAGGCGCACATGTAGCAGGTGGTCTGCCGGATCTCGTCGGCGACCGGGGGAGAGAGGTCGAGCTTGGGCTGGGTCATGGGGATCTTTTGGCGTGGAACGGTTGCTGTGTCGAGGCCAAACGGAAAGGGGCGATAGGTCCAGTCGCGCGTCTCGGCGCGGCGCTTGTGACAACCGTGGGGTCGCAATCCCGCAGGTCCGGGCAAAGCGGCAGGAGGATCTGGCCAGCGTCAGGTGTTCCGGCAGGCATAGGGCGTCGTCCGGGCTGTGGGTCGAGCTAAAGTTGTATAAGAGTTGCAATATAAGTTTGTGAAGCCATGCGCAACAGCCCAACTTTGGACAACGTGCTTTCAGGCGGCAGGCCAATGGGGATAGCATAGGGAAATGCGCGACCTGACCACCATAGGCTTCGACGCCGACGACACGCTTTGGCACCACGAGCGGCACTACCAGTTGACGCAAGAGCGGCTGGCGCAGGTTCTGGAGCATTGGGCCGATCCCGATCATCTGGCCGAGCGGCTGCTGGAGGCCGAGCGGCGTAACATCCGCCACTATGGGTTCGGGGTTAAAGGGTTCACCCTGTCAATGATCGAGACAGCGATCGAAGTCACCGAAGGCCGGGTTCCCGCGCCGGTCATCAGCCAGATCCTGGAAGCCGGGCGCGCGCTGCATTCCCACCCTATCGAGCTGATGCCTCATGCCCGCGAGGCAGTGACCGCGCTGGCCACCGACCATCGCGTTGTGCTGATTACCAAGGGCGATCTGTTCGACCAGGAGCGAAAGCTGGCGCAATCGGGTCTGGGCGATCTGTTCGATGCGGTCGAGGTGGTCAGCGACAAGACCCTTGAGACCTATGCGACGGTCTTTGCCCGCCATGGCGATGGGCCGGGGCGGGCGGTGATGGTCGGAAACTCGCTGAAATCGGACATCCTGCCGGCGCTGGAGGCCGGGGCCTGGGGGATACATGTTCCCTCGGGTTATGACTGGAGCCTGGATCACGCGGAGCGGCCCGAAGGTGCGGCACGGTTTCACGAGATCACGGGGCTGGATCAGTTGTGTGATCTGATCGGCGAGCTGAAGGCCGCAGACTAAAATCCTCGCGCGCGTCGTGATCGCTATGACCCCGGTGCCTGAATCAGGATGGCGCGGAAGTCGTTGACGTTGGTCAGGGTCGGTCCGGTGACGACCTGATCGCCAAGCGCTTCGAAAAAGCCGTGGCCGTCATAGGCGTGCAGGGCGGCGTCCAGCGCGCCCGGCGCGGCCCGCGAGAGGGTGTCGGGCGAGATGATCGCGCCTGCGATCTCTTCCAGCCCGTCGACGCCGTCGGTATCGCAGGCGATGGCATGGATGCCCGCCGCGCCATCCAGCGCCTGGGCAAGGCCCATCAGGAAATCCACATTGCGGCCACCGCGCCCAAGGGGGCGGCCATCGCGGGGCAGCGTCACCGTGGTCTCGCCGCCCGAAATCAGGACAAGGGGCGCATCGCCGGACGAGAGGGTGCGCTGCCGCGCGAGCGCGGTTTCCGCAAAGGCGCGGCCGGTGTCTCGCGCCTCGCCCTCGATATCGTCGCCCTGGATCTCGACACTCAGACCATGGGTTTGGGCCAATTGTGCCGCAGCCTGCAAAGACGCCAGTGGGGCCGCGATCAGCCGGGCCTCGGCCCCGTCAAGGCGGGGGTCGCCGGGCTTGACGCTTTCGGATCGGGGATCGGCCAACGCGGCGGTCAGGGCCGGGGGCAGATCCAGCGCGTAGGTGTCGACAATGGCGCGGGCATCCGCAAGGGTGGTGGGATCGGCGACCGTGGGGCCGGAGGCGATGTTGACCAGATCATCGCCGGGCACGTCCGAGATCATCAGCGACAGCATCGGTGCGGGGTGCGCCGCCGCCGCCAGCCGCCCGCCTGCAGTGCGCGACAGGTGGCGGCGCACGCAGTTCATCTGGTCGATCGGCGCGCCCGACGCCAGAAGCGCACGGTTCAGCGCCTGGGCGTCACCGGGTGCGGCGCCTTCGGGCAGACAGGTCAGCAGCGATGACCCGCCGCCCGAGATCAGGGCCAGCACGAAATCGTCAGGGCCGAGAGAGGCCAGCAGATCCAGCATCCGGAGGGCGGCGTCGGCCCCTGCCGCGTCGGGGACGGGGTGCGCGGCCTCGACGATCTCGATCCGCTCGCAGGGCGCGCCGTGGCCGTAGCGGGTGATCACCAGCCCTTCCAGCGGGCCGCTCCAGTCAGCCTCGACCGCCGAAGCCATGGCCGCCGAGGCCTTGCCCGCGCCGATGACGACGGTGCG
>CAYWND010000368.1:0-3474 GCA_964459085.1 uncultured Oceanibium sp.
AACCGTCGAAGTGCTCCGCAACTGGATGGAAGATGAAAAGGAGAACGTCTGATGTCTCGCCGTTTGCTTTTGGAAAGCTTTGACACTGCCCTTTCGCAGCCTTCAGGCGACCTGGATGCTCTCCCTGAAGAAAAGTGGCTCAAGCCTTAGCGACACGTCCCTGATCGTCAAGGGAAACCACGGGAATTCGGCTGGGGATGGGTAATATCCCCTATATGCGCTCAATTGCGCAGCAGGCGCTGCACGCAATACCACTCTCGTTGACTGGACGCGACTTCGGTTCAGTGGGTCTGCGTGGCCTCGGAATTTCAGCAATGCACCCTATATTGTGTACCAGCAGCGGGCCGGGTTTGGCGCGCGCGGGAACCTTAAAAAAGCGGGGTTGCAGGATGAAATCCGGATTTCTGACAAGACGTTCCCTGATGGTTGCTGGCGGTGCGGCCCTGACCACGGGCGCAGCGGGACTGCCGCACGCGGCCCTGGCCGAGGGACTGGCCCCGACCCGATCCATGCGGGGTGGGTCAAATAACTATCGCCCCGGCGCGGCAATTGTCGACAGGATCGGTGGCGGCGGCTTTTGGATGACCGGGACGGTTCGGAGGGCGGGCGATGGCGCGCCGCTGGCGGGGCAGCGTATCCAGATCTGGGCCCACACGACCGAGGGGCACGAGCGCGACGCCCGCAGCCACGGCGCGACCCTGACGGATGCGAATGGCGAGTTTCGGCTGGAGATGCCGCAGATTGTTCCAGCCTTTGGCCAGCCGCACGGGCATCTTGCCTATGACAGCGGGGATTTCGAAACCGTGTTTCTGCGCCCCGTGATGCGCAGCGCCAAGGATACCACGCTCAGCGCGCATTTCGTGCTGCAACCGGTCTGATCGGGCGGATCCAAAGTCCATGCCAGCGGCGCGCAAGTTCCTGATCTGGGGCGCCCTGGCAGTCATACTCGTGTTGCCGATCGCGGCCGCGGCCTTCAGTCCGCTGCTGGCATGGCGGCAACCGATCTATATCGCCGCCGGCTTTGCCGGGATCGTTGCACTGGCGCTGATGTTGCTACAGCCCCTGCTGGCGGCGGGATATCTGCCCGGTCTGCCTGCCGGATCTGGACGGCGCGTGCACCGATGGGCTGGCGTGTTGTTGGTGCTTTCGGTGTTCGTGCATGTCGGGGGATTGTGGATCACCAGCCCGCCGGATGTTCTGGACGCCCTGCTCTTCGTTTCACCCACACCCTTTTCCGCCTGGGGCGTCATCGCGATGTGGGCGATATTTGGGGCCGCAACCCTGGCCGTGATGCGCAAGCGCCTGCGCGTGCGCATCTGGCGCCGGTTGCATACCGCACTGGTGACCTGCGCCGTGCTGGGCAGCGCGGTTCACGCCATGCTGATCGAAGGCACCATGGAGATCGTCACAAAGACGCTGCTGTGCATTCTGGTCCCGCTGGCAACGCTTAAGGCGATCCACGACCTCCGCTCATGGGGCGGCCGGGCGCGCCGGGATGGGGGCTGAACACCGCACGTCACAGATACCCAACTTCGGCCCCCGGGCGCGCGGCATGGGTCAGCCAGTCCTCGACGAACTGCCCGACCGAGCGGAAGCAAACCAGATCCACCTGCGCATCGCCCGAGATCCAGAATGCGCAGGCGACCTGGCCCAGACGGGTCCGGCGGATCTCGCCCGGGGCAAAGACCTCCATATCCACCGGCGCGCCCTTGGCGATCACCTCGCGGGCGCCCTGCCCTGCGATACGGAGGATGGCACGCGCGTCCGATACGTTGACGGCCAGATGATGCGTATCCTTCAGCGCGGCACTCAGCGCCTGAACGGCCGCCTCGGCCTGCCCGGCGGGCAGCAGGATCAGCACCTCGTCCGGTGACATCCAAGCGACCGACATGTCGTCCTTGGTGACGATTTCCCGTTGGCCGGGGACGCCGGTGCCGGTCAGGTCGGCAACAGCGCCGACAACGGCATCAGCACCCAGATCGGCGCGCAGCGTGATCATACCGACGCCATCGCGGCGTGTGACGGTGGTCTCAGACATTCTGACGCTCTCCTTCCGGGTCCAGGAAGACCGGATCCACGACCTTGGCGCGAATGGTGACGCCGGTGTCCACGGGAAACTCCAGGATCTCGCCCATGCGCTGGCTACCACCCTCGATCAGCGCCATGGCAATCGACCGGTCCAGCGTGGGCGAGAAGTAGGTCGAGGTGACGTGCCCGATCATGTTCTCCATGCCATTGGGCAGCTTGGCCCCCTCGACCGCATGCGCCCCGTCTGGCAGGACGGTCTTGGGCTCGACCGTCGCGAGTCCGACAAGCTGCTTGCGGTCGGGGCGCATCAGATCGCTGCGGGCCTGCGCGCGCTTGCCGATGAAATCCTCTTTCTTCTTGGACACGGCCCAGTGCAGGTTCAGATCCTGCGGCGTGACCGTGCCATCCGTTTCGTCGCCGATCATGATAAAGCCCTTCTCGGCCCGCATGACGTGCAGCGCCTCGGTCCCGTAGGGCTGGATGCCGAACTCCGCACCGGCCTCGAGGCATTTCAGCCAGAACTCCAGTCCCTGCGCGGCAGGCACGGCAATCTCGTAGCTCAACTCGCCCGAGAACGAGATCCGGTGGACCCGCGCTGGAATGTTGGCCAGCGCACCTTCGGCAAATCCCATGAAGGTCAGCGCCTCTTTCGAGACGTCCATGCCGCCCAGCTTTTCCAGCACCATGCGGGCCTTGGGACCGACGACAGCGATCTGGGCGTACTGTTCGGTGACATTGGCGGTGTAGACCTGCAGATCCCACCATTCGGTCTGTAGCCATTCCTCCATCCAAGCGTGCACCCGGTCGGACCCGCCCGAGGTCGTGTGGCACAGGAAGGTATTGTCATCCAGACGTACGACCACGCCGTCGTCGAACAGAAATCCATTCTCGTTGCACATCAGACCGTAGCGGCAGCGCCCGGTCTTCAGCGTGGACATCATGTTGGTGTAGATCAGGTCCAGGAACTTGCCCGCATCCGGGCCCTTGACCAGGATCTTGCCCAGGGTCGAGGCGTCCAGCAGGCCGACATTCCGGCGCGTGTTGACGATCTCGCGTGTTACCGCGTCATGCGTGCTCTCGCCGTCGCGCTTGATCGTGTAAGGCCTGCGCCAGTCCGACACCGGCTCCCACTTCGCGCCGTTGTCGTCAAGCCAGCCGTCAATAGGGGTCTTTCGGGTGGGCTTGAACAGCGGCCCGCGCGCCTCGCCCGCGATGGCGCCCATCGAGATCGGCGTATAGGGCGGGCGGAAGGTCGTGGTGCCGGTCTGCGGGATCGGCTGGCCCAGGGCGTCCGACAAGATCGCCAGGCCGTTGATGTTCGACAGCTTGCCCTGATCTGTGGCCATGCCCAGCGTGGTGTAGCGCTTGGCATGCTCGACGCTTTCGAACCCCTCCTGCGCGGCCAGTTGCCCGTCCGAGACCTTGACGTCGTTCTGGTAGTCCAGG
>CAYWND010000369.1:0-3464 GCA_964459085.1 uncultured Oceanibium sp.
CATCATAGGGCCCAAGCCCGGCGTCGATACTGACGCGAACCGTCGACCCGTCCTGTTCGACACGCCAATCCGACGCGGCGGTGACGGGCACGATAATTCGCGAATACTCGGGGTGCTCCACGGACCTCAGCTTGGATTGGGCAAGGCCGCCTGCTGGCAGCAGCGCGGCCAGGACCAGGGCCGCGATCCATGCACCCAGGCGCGTCACGCAGCCGCCTCTTGCCGTCCGGACCGCAACGCTTCGTCCAGTTCGTTGAAACTGGGCCTCAGATGGTGCGGCGTGTTCTGGCGCCCCACTTCGACGCAGATATTGGGCGGGTGGCGATGCAGGTTCGCGACCATAACATCACGGATCAGGGCATAGAACTGTTGATCTTCGCCCACGACGCTGCCGACCTTGTTTGCGAACGGGCCGACCATCCCGTAGGCCAGAAACACGCCCAGGAATGTGCCTACAAGCGCGCCACCGATCATCTTACCAAGAATTTCGGGAGGCTGATCGATCGATCCCATCGTCTTGATCACCCCCAGAACAGCCGCAACGATGCCCAGTGCAGGCAGGCCGTCGGCCATGGTCTGCAGGGCGTGCGAGGAATGTTCGGCGTGATGCTTGTTCGCCTCGATCCGCTTGTTGAGCACCTCTTCAACCTGGTGCGGATCGTCGTAGTTCATGGCGGCGGCCCGCATGGTGTCACAAATCAGCTCGACCGCCTCGTGGTCCGCAAGAATGCGCGGGAATCGCTTGAACAGCTCGCTTTCCTCGGGATCCTCGATGTGACCTTCCAGCTCGACCGGGTTCTGGCGGCTGATACGGATCAGCGAGAACATCAGGACCAGCAGATCCTGATAGTCCTGCGGCTTCCAGTGCGCGCCCTTGAACACCTTGCCGATGTCGCGCAGCGTCTGCTTGATAGCCGAGCCATCATTTGCAATCACGAAGGCGCCGGTCGCAGCGCCGCCGATCATCATCAACTCGAACGGCAAGCTCTTGAGGATGATGCCGAACTTGCCGCCTGCCAACAGATAGCCACCGAAGACCATCACGAAGACTATGCCAATGCCGAGTATACCAAACATTTCGGGCGTCCGATCCCCTACCTTGCACCTCGAAGCCTTTGTGCGGGGAGAACTTTAATAATCATTGAATCGCGGTGCATCTTCCCGACCGGCATTCATGTTTCTTGCGGCCAGAATGACGCTGATCGCGTAGGCCTTGTCCGCATCCATCAGGGTCAGGATATCGCCCGCGGCCTGGGGCGTCATGCGACCCAGAACACCGGCTGCAAATTTGGTGTCCATGGAATCGAATATCACCGCGGCCTGCTTGGGTTTGACGTTCTCGTAGATCGCCGTCAGTCGGGTCAGATCCTCTTCGGCAGCGGTTTCGGCCAGGGCCAGGGTTCGCGACAGGCGCTCTTCGGCAGCGACCAGTTCGGCGCGCTGCTGTTCGTATTGCTCTTCGACGATTGCCAGGAATGCCAGACGCTCCTCGATCTCTTTCTCTCGCGCGTTCAGCACTGCCTCACGCTCGCGGATCGCGGCCAGCAGGGCGTCCGTGTCTGCGGCGCCGCCGACCGCATCCGCTTGGGACGTCGGCGCCGCCACCTGCTGCGCTGCGGCCGGCGCCAGGTCGACCAGCCGGAAGGCCGATGACAGGAAAAAACACGCGACCAGCAGAACCAGTGCGCCGCGCGGTGCGCGTGCGACCTTGCGTGTCATCGTGCGCCCGTCCCGGCCGCCAGGCGTTTGAGGGTCGCGAGAATCTGCTCTTCGGTCGCTGGGGCGTCCGCTGCCGGGTCTTCCGTGGCCGCCTCGACCTCGTTGGAAACCGACCGCAGCGGCGCAGCTTCATCCGCGGCCTTCTGCGTCTCCAGAAGCCCCTCGAGGCGCTTCGCAGCCAGCTCGGCGCGATGGGTCAGTTCGGCCAGGTCCCGCGCAATCGCCGTCGTTGTCTCACGGGTGTCCGCCAGCGAGGTCCGGGTCTTCTCGACCCGATCCGACAGGCTGGCAATCGCGCCACCCAGTCCCTTGTCCATATCTTTCAGATCGGACAATCGCCGCGACAGAACCCAGCAATACAATGCGGCGGTCGCCGCTGCGGCAATCAGCAATCCGTCCGATAGCAGCTCCATGATATGCTCCTCAACTCAGGACAAATTCGAGAATCAGCAGGTCGCGGACCAGCCCATCGCCAACGACAATGGCGATCCTGCGCAGCATCTGCGCGCGCAGCAGTGTCAGGCTGCCGGGCGATTCGAGTTCGATCTCCTCGACCGCGCGCAAATATTCGTTCAGCACATCCAGGATTCGCGGCTTGAGCATTTCGACCTGATCCTGCGCGCCGGATACCACCTCCAACTGGGCGGTAAACTTCAGGGTACGCGACGACGCGCGCGGGCCCAGCGAGACAATCAGCGACTCCAGCGGGACAAACGTATAGTCCGTCGCCGCCATCATCGGCTTTTTCTCGGCGGATTCGGCGCCAACCAGCCCGTCCAACAGCCCCGAGTAGGTTGCAAAGAAACTTCCACCGCCGGCGGCCAGGGCGCCAGCAAGCGCAATGATCAGACCTTTCTTTCCGCCTTTTTGCGGAACGTCGTCGTCATTTTCCGGTGCCGCAGTTTCGGCCATGCCATCCTCTCCTGACGGGTCAGTTGACGGAGGTATAACCTCTGGCGGACTAACCAATTATTAAGTGAGCGCAGTCAAAACATCCCATGTTCTTCCGGCCCCAGAACGGCGCCGGCACGTGGTGTGAGGATTGGTTTGAACCCGCTCGTGGACTCTTGGGGCGCAATGGACGCCCGGCGCAAACTGGTCGTGATCGGCTCGATCCTAATCTCGCTTGTGGCGATGGTCGGGATTTGGCGGCTGGCCAGCCAGCCCACCTATTCCCTGCTCTACGCAGGTCTCGACGCCGCAGCGGCGGGCGAGGTGATTTCGGCACTGGAACAGCGGGGCGTCGCCTTCGATGTGCAGGGCAACGCGATCTATGTGGCTGATCAGGTGCGGGATTCGACCCGCCTGGCGCTGGCGTCCGAGGGGCTGCCGGCCTCGGGCGGGACGGGATACGAGTTGCTCGACAGCATGACCGGCTTTGGCACCACCGCACAGATGTTCGACGCCGCCTACTGGCGCGCCAAAGAGGGCGAGCTTGCGCGCACCATCCTCGCCAACCCCGAGGTGCGGGCGGCCCGCGTGCACATTGCCTCTCCCGGGCGGCAGCCCTTTGGCGATCGCACGCCTGTCACAGCCTCGGTTGCGCTGACACCCGGCATGAACGGCATCTCGGCCGCGACCGGTGATGCGATTCGAAACCTGGTCGCGTTTTCGGTTGCGGGACTGGCGGCGGATAACGTCACGATCATCGATACCGTGAACGGGGTTCTGGACCTTGGCGGCGATGATCGTCGCGTTTTCGGTTGCGGGACTGGCGGCGGATAACGTCACGATCATCGATACCG
>CAYWND010000370.1:0-3184 GCA_964459085.1 uncultured Oceanibium sp.
CTCACCGCCTCGGTCTCGACCGGCGGCATCCCCGGCACGCTCGACGACCTCGAAGACTTCCTCACCGGCCCTGGCGTCGTCACCCTGGGCAAATCCGGCGCCTTCGACCAGATCCGCGTGCTGGCCACCCGCCAGACCGATAACATCCTGTTCCTCAAGATCGAGGACAAGGGCGACCCCATCATTCCCGGCGGCGCAAACCGCTTCTGGCGCGCGTTTTTCGAGGTCAAGGGCCGCCTCGTCAGCGCCTCTTTCGTGCCCTTCGCCGCCGACCCCGTCCCCGACACGCGCACCCGCCAGATCCTGACCGACCTCGCCACCGCGACCCGCGCAGCGAACGCTGCCCAAACCTCGTCTTAACCGCCCCGGGGGCATCACACTGCCCCCATGCAGATCCCCATCGACCAGATTGACGAGACCGCGATCCCCCGCGACCGCACGCTCCTGGACCCCGCCGCCCTGGACGAACTCCGGCTGTCCATCAACGCCACCGGTGTCCGCCTGCCGATCGAGGTCTACCAGACAGACACCGGCTACGCCCTGATCTCGGGCCTGCGCCGCCTGACCGCCACCCGCGACCTCTTCCGGGAAACCGGCGACCCGCGCTTTGCCACCATCCCGGCGATCCTGCGCGATCCCGTCAGCCGCGCCCAGGCCATGGCCCAGATGGTCGAGGAAAACGACCTGCGCCAGGATCTCTCGCCTTGGGAGAGGTCGCTGATCGCGGCCGAGGCCGCCTGGCGCGGTGATTTCGACACCATCGACGCCGCCATCGCCGCCCTCTACCCCCATGCCGACCGCAACAAGCGTGGCCGCATCCGCACCATCGCAACCGTGATCGAGCATCTGGGCGACCTGCTCGCCGACCCCGAGGGGTTGTCACAGAACAAGCTTCTGCGCATCGCCGCCGCGATCAGCCACGGCTGGACCCCGCTGATCCGCATCGCGCTCGAGGAAAGCAAGGCCCGCGACCACCGCACCCAATGGGCGCTGATGCTGCCGATCCTGGACGAATGCGAACACCTGCCGACCGCCAAACGCCGCTGGGACCGCCCCCGCCGCATCTGCCGCCCCCGGCCCGGTATCGTGATCAGGCGCGAGAAAGTCCGCGACGGCTTCGTCCTCTACGTCACCGGCCGCCAAGCCAACGACTTCGCCGTCGAAGCCGTGTTCGAAGAGGTCGAACGGCTGTTCGAGAAGGGGTGAGGCTGCGCGAATGGCGCTCGACTATATGGCGGCAACCTTTTTTTACTTGCCAACCGCGCCATCCCAGTTCCTGCGCGAATCCTGAGGGACTACATCAACCAATAGGCTCACTCATTTTGGTCCGCGGTTGGCCTCGGCATCTTCTGGGTGGGCGGCAACTTTAGCTAGATCAAGAAAGGCGGACCGCATTGAACTTGAGTGCTAGGTGCGGACGAGCCGCAATAGCGGTTCGAAAGCCAGCAAGGCGGATCTTCTTCCCGCGGCGGGTTCAAGCACCACCAAGAGGCCGGAGTCGACAAGTACACGAGACAGGCGAATTGCGGTTGGTCTGGGAATACTGCTTCTTCCGGTAAATCTGCCGTTTCGGAAAACCGGGTTCCTGAAAACGAAATCCAGGGCCACCGAGGCCCACTGTGAATTTAGGGTTTCTCTGAAAAGTCCCTTCATCTCCTCGTACAGATCCGTAATGGCGATCGCAGTTTTCAGATTCTGCTCCGCTTGCACGGAGATCGCAGTTAGAAAAAATTCGCACCAGCCTGTCCAATCATCTGATGCGGATACTTCTCGCATGCGCTCTATGTACTCAGGTTTGTTGTCTTCAAAGAACGCACTGATATAAAAATGTGGTTCCTCAATTAGGCCCTTTTTCCAAAGAGAAAGGGTTATAAGCATCCTGCCGATCCTTCCATTCCCATCATTGAATGGATGAAGTGCTTCAAACTCCACATGTGCCAAGGCGACACTTAGCAATGGAGGGACGCTGTCGGTATTTGTGAAGTCGATCAGTTTCGACATAGCGGGTGAGAGTTGTTCCGGAGCTATTGGCGTATAGTAGACTTCTCTGCGCGCATCATCCCCTATGTAGTTTTGTTCTGTCTTGTACTCACCAGGCCTTTTTAAGGCGCCTCTGCCGAACCCCAGAAGCGTGCCGTGGGCAGACCGTATCAGGTGCTCGCTGATTGGATAACCATCTAGAATACTTTTCTGCGCTCGTTTGAGTGCGGCGGTGTAGAGTACGACCTCGAGTGTTTCCAGTCGTACATCCGAGTGTCCCTCATCATCTGAGAAGTCAGCTTCGTACTTTAGCACCTCATCAATCGTCGAGATGGTCCCTTCCATTCGAGAAGATACGACCGCCTCCTGCCCTCGGAGTGGGGTCACCAAGAAATCGCTGTTATGCAGAGTTTTTAGCGTCTGATCGTAACGCGCTAGCGCCGCGCGCGCGTCTCCCATTGGTGTAAAAAGTCTTTCGTAGTCCAGAGTTTCAGGCGGAAACCGACCATAATGGTAGTTTACATTCTTCTCAAAACTGTAGCGGTCCAGCGGTAAGCGCATACTATATCCTGATTAGTGTAGACCTCTGCCTGGCAAGTGATCAACAACCAAGCTTGAACATCATCTATGTCGCACAAAGCCTTTTGTAAATCAAAAAAGCCAGGTCGTGATCCATAAATGGCTTTGTGCATCACGGCTGAAATACAAAGCGGTTTGCGAGTCAAAAGCTGGAGAATTTGCGCGACAACGTAAAATCCGTGCGGCTATGAAATCCAGAAAGCGCGAGGCGCGTTTGGGACGACGACCAATACTCCCCTGTTGATCTTGGCATGTAGGCGGCCCAAAACACCCCCCACGCTCAAACCCTGCTCACACCACATATCAAACAATTCCAGATACTTAACCCCGTGCTCAACCTTGAGCACACCCGGCGCAGGCCCGGCCTTCCCGCGTCTCTCCTTCCCCCTCGTCACCGGGTGACAGGCGGGTCCCCTTGGGCTAGCGTGCCCGAAACCCAGCGCGCCCGGACCTGCCCATGACCCTTTATCCCCATCTCTTCCGCCCCCTCGATCTCGGCCACGTGACCCTGCCCAACCGGGTTCTGATGGGCTCGATGCATACCGGTCTGGAAGAGGTCGGCGACTGGCCCCGCATCGCCGCCTTCTACGCCGCCCGTGCCTCGGCCGGGCTGATCGTCACCGGC
>CAYWND010000370.1:3214-3454 GCA_964459085.1 uncultured Oceanibium sp.
GCGCTGGGCTGCGGCCAGGTCGTCGGCGCGCGCGGCGCGTCGGCATCGCTCGGTCACCGACGCCGTCCATGCCGCCGGCGGCCGCATCGCCATGCAGATCCTGCACGCCGGCCGCTACGCCTACTCGCCCAAGGCCGTCGCCCCCAGCCCGGTGAAGTCGCCGATCTCGCCCTTTCCGCCCGCCGAGTTGACCGAAGAGGGGATCGAGAAGCAGATCGCCGACATCGCCACCGCCGCCGC
>CAYWND010000371.1:0-707 GCA_964459085.1 uncultured Oceanibium sp.
ACTGAATGTCTACAAGCCGATGATGGCCTAGAACGTGCTGCAATCCATGCAGCTTTTGGGCGACGCCGCGGTCGCGTTCACCGACAATTGCGTGGACGGGATCCAGGCCGACGAGGGCCGGATCTCGCAGCTGATGTGGGAAAGCCTGATGCTGGTCACGGCGCTGGCACCCGAGATCGGCTATGACAACGCAACCACGGTGGCCAAGACCGCACACAAGAATCGCACGACGCTGAAGGAAGAGGCGATCAAGCTGGGCTTTGTTGACGAGGAAACCTTTGATCGCGTGGTCCGGCCCGAACAGATGATCGGGCCCAGGCCGTGAGCGACCCGATCAACTTTCGCCGCGCCGCCAAGCGCCTGAAGCGCGCCGAGGCCGGGCGCCAGGCCGATGCCCGGGCGGCAAAGTTCGGACGCACCAAGGCGCAGCGCAAGCTGGAAGAGGCCCAGGCCGACCAGGCCCGCAAGACGCTCGACGGGGCAAAGCGTGAGCGCGATTGACGGCGCGGGACGGCCGCGCAAGCACTCGCTGACGCTGAAAGGCCACCGGACCAGCGTGTCGCTCGAAGATCCGTTCTGGGAGGCGTTTCGCATGATCGCGGATCAAGAGGGCAAGCCGATCAGCGCGCTGGCGGCCGAGATCGATGCCGCACGCGGGATCGAGGTTGGGCTGGCGACCGCGATCCGGTTGCATGTGCTGGCCTGGT
>CAYWND010000371.1:726-3149 GCA_964459085.1 uncultured Oceanibium sp.
GCGCGGGTGACATGAGTTGGGATGCCGAACTGGATGCGGCGGGGCTGTTGTGCCCGCTGCCGGTGCTCAAGATCCGCAAGCGGTTGCAGGGGCTGGCCGCTGGGCAGGTGATCCGGGTGATCACCGACGACCCGGCGGCCCTGGTCGACGTGCCGCATTTCTGCACCGAGGCCGGGCACACGATCCTGGCCCAGGACGAGGACGGCTTTCCCCGCACCATCTGGCAGATCCGGAAATCCGGCGACTGACACCCCTCGCTTGGGCCCATGTAGGGTGGGTGTATTCACCCACCCCGCTCACGCAGGCGGGGTCTGTGACAGTTCGATCATGATCGCGGCATAAAACACGATCGTCGCCACCAGGACAAAGCCATGCCAGATCGTGTTGTGGAACGGCAGCATCTCCCACAGGAAAAAGATCACCCCGATGGTGTAGAGCGCACCGCCGATCAGCACCAGCGTGAACGATGCGGTGCCCAGATGCGCGATAAAGCTGTCATAGGCCAGCACACCTGCCCACCCCATCGCCAGATACAGCCCAAAGCCCAGCCAATAGTACCGGCCCGGCGCCAGGACCCGCAGCGCGGTGCCGGACAGTGCGGCGACCCACAGCGCGGTCAGGAACGGCCCGACCGACGCGCCCGAGAACATCAGGAACGGCGTATAAGTCCCTGCAATTTTTATGTATATTGCGGAATGATCGATCCGCTGAAGGATCGGCTTCCACCCGAGATTCGGGGTCATGTGATAGGCGCCCGAGGCGGAAAACATGCCGATCATCGCCACACCATAGATCGTGGCGCCCACCATAGGCGCGGACCCGCCGTGCCAGACAGCAGCCAGCGTGATCAGGACAGAAACGGCGATCAGGGAAAACAGGATGCCGATGACATGGATGGTGGCGTCCGAGACCCGCTCGGCCCGTGAATATCCGCCATCTCGCACCTTGAACACCATAACCCGAGCTTAGCACGGCTTGGGCTAACGGGCGGGTAACAAACCCTTGCAATCGTGCAATCTTTCACTCGGCGGCTTGTTTATGTCCCCCGGCCCCGGCAGCCCGTGCGGCCAGCAGCTCTTCGCGCCGCTTGGCGGCGGCCAAGGCATTGGATTGCTTGACATGTCCGAACCCGCGGATCTGCAACGGCAATTCCGCCAGCGCGGTCGAGACATCGGCCGTCGCGTCGTTCCAGGACTTCATGATGGCCGCAAGATCGCGTTCGTATTCACGAATCAGTGCGCGCTCCATCTTGCGTTCGGCGGTATATCCGAAGACATCCAGCGGCGTGCCCCGTAGCCCTTTCAGCCGCGCCAGCAGGCCAAAGATCCGCATCATGCCGGCCCCGTATTCCTTTTTGATCGGAACCCCGCGCGCATCCTTCTTTGCCAACAGCGGCGGTGCCAGATGGAACCGCATGGATTTGACATCCGTGAACGCCGCATCCACCGCGCCCTGCAGGGTCTGGGCATGCAGCCGCGCGACCTCGTATTCGTCTTTGTAGGACAGCAGTTTGTGATAGCCCTTGGCCACCGCCATCGCAAAGCCCGCATCCAGTCCGCTGGCCGCACGGACCCGTTTCTCATATCGGTTCGCCAGGCGCTTGGACTGGTAGTCGGTCAGATGCGCGCGTCGCGTCGCGATCACCTCGTCCAGGGTCTGGGGCAATGGATCGGCCGAATGCCCCAGCAACGGGCGCACCGCCTCCGGATCGACCACCGCCCAGCGGCCCAGCGCAAAGGCCTGGGTGTTGCCCGCGACCCCTGCCCCGTTGATCTCGATCGCCTTCAGGATCGCCTCGGCGCTCAACGGCACCAGACCCGCCTGCCAGGCCGCACCCAGCATCAGGACATTGGCATAGATCGCATCGCCCAGCGCATGGGTCGCCAGTTCAGTCGCATCGAGCGCGCTCAGCGCCTCGTCCCCGATCCGCGCCCGCAGCGCTACCGACAACCGGTCCGTGGGCAGTGTGAATTCTGTGTCGCGGGTGAAGGCGCCGGTGATGATCTGGTGCGTATTCAGCACCGCGCGGGTGCGTCCACGCGCCAGCAGGCCCAGCGTCTTGGCCCCTGCGGCCACCACCATGTCGCCCCCGATCAGCGCATGCGCCTCGCCCACGGCGACCCGCACGGCGGTGATATCCTGCGGCGTCTCGGCAATCCGGCAGTGGATATGCACCGCGCCGCCCTTCTGCGCCAGGCCCGCCATTTCCATCACGCCCGCGCCCTCGCCCTCCCGCCGCGCGGCCATCGCCAGCAGGGCGCCGACGGTCACGACACCGGTCCCACCCACGCCTGTGATCACGATGTTGTGGGTGCCGTCGATTGCGGGCAACGCAGGCGCGGGCAGGTCCGGGACCGCGATCTGTTGCGCCTCGGGTTTGCGCACCTTGGCACCTTCCAGCGTCACAAAGGACGGGCAGAACC
>CAYWND010000371.1:3178-3450 GCA_964459085.1 uncultured Oceanibium sp.
CTTGAGGCACGAGAAATCCTTGTTGCAGGCCGACTGGTCGATCTGCCGCTTGCGGCCAAAGTCGGTTTCCAACGGCAGAATGGCGACGCAGTTCGACTGCACCCCGCAATCGCCGCAGCCCTCGCACACAGATGGGTTGATAAAGACCCGCGTGTCGGGATCGGGGAACGTGCCGCGTTTGCGCCGCCGACGTTTTTCGGCGGCGCAGGTCTGGATATAGACGATGGCGGTCACGCCCTTGATCTGCTGAATATCCTCCTGCACCGCCATCA
>CAYWND010000372.1:0-3449 GCA_964459085.1 uncultured Oceanibium sp.
AAGGGCCGCGAGGATCGCGCCGGCGAAATGGACGTTGTATTCCTTCACGCCGGTCGAGCTTTGCACGAGGTTGTTGAGCGCCACGGTCATTGGCATGGCATCCAGCCCCGCAAAGGACGCCCCGAACAAGAAGTCGTTCCAGATGTTGGTGAACTGCCAGATGACCGAAACAACGATGATCGGGCCCGAACTGGGCAGCATGATGCGCCAGAAGATCCGAAAGAACCCTGCCCCATCAATCTGGGCCGCACGCACAAGCTCTGTCGGGAATGCCGCATAGTAGTTGCGGAAGTAAAGCGTAGTGAACCCGATGCCATACACGACGTGGACCAGCACCAGACCCGGCGTCGACCCCGCAAGACCCGTAAGCCCGAGGATCCGCGCCATCGGGATCAGGACGATCTGAAACGGGATGAAACAGGCAAACAGCATCAGGCCGAACAGGATCGTGTCGTAGCGGAACCGCCATTTGGTCAGCACATAGCCGTTGAGCGCGCCAAGGATCGTCGAAATGGCAACGGCCGGAACGACCATCTTGATCGAATTCCAGAAATAGGGTTTCAGGCCTGTTGGCTCGACCCCGATCTGGGCCGTCGACCACGCGTCCAGCCAGGGCTGGATGGTCCAGACCTTGGGCAACGCAATCATGTTGCCCTCGGTGATCTCGCTGAGTGGTTTGAGCGAGTTCACCAGCATGATGAAGAACGGCAGCAGATAGAACAGCGCGAACAACAGCAGGAACAAATAGATCCCGGTGCGTGTGACGCGGCCCGTTCTGACGGCGGTGTCGGTGGATGCGACGGCCATCACTTACGCTCCTTCAATTCGGAATACAGATACGGGATCATGATCGCCGCGATGGTCATCAGCATGATCACAGCCGACGAGGCCCCGATCCCCATCTGGTTGCGAGTGAAGGTATAGGAATACATAAACGTCGCCGGCAGCTCGGTCGCCCTGCCCGGCCCCCCGCCCGTCAGTGCGATCACAAGGTCGTAGGACTTGATCGCCAGGTGGCTGAGGATCACGAAGGCGCTGAGGAACGCGGGCCTGAGCTGCGGAATGATAATCCGCCGATAGAGGTTCCAGTTCGACGCGCCATCCATTTGCGCCGCCTTGAGGATTTCGTTGTCGATGCCGCGCAGCCCGGCCAGAAACATAGCCATGGTAAAGCCCGAGGACTGCCAGACCGCCGCAATGACGACTGTGTAGATTGCGTAGTCGCGGTTCTTGATCCAATCAAAGCTGAAACTTTCCCAGCCCCATTGATGCATCGTATGTTCGATCCCGATCCCTGGATCCAGGAACCATTTCCAGGCGGTGCCCGTCACGATGAACGACAGCGCCATGGGGTACAGGTAAATGGGCCTCAACAGCCCTTCGCCGCGGATTTTCTGGTCCAGGAAAATCGCCAGCGCCAGGCCCACAACGGTGCAGATTACGATGTAGAGGGTCGCAAAGATCGCCAGATTTTCCAGACTGATCGTCCAATGAGACAGACGCCAAAGCTTGTTGTAGTTCTCGAAACCGACCCAGCCGAATGACGGTAGAATCCTGCTGTCAGTGAAAGACAGATAGACCGTAAAGGCTATGAAGCCGTAGACGAAGACCAGCATCATCGCGACCGAAGGCGAGAGCACCAGCTTCGGGATCCAGTTCTGCAAACGTGTCCTGAGATCCGGCTGCGGATCGGCATAGGCCATGACCGGCCCCTCCCCTTCGTCTTGTGGTGTGGGGACCGGCGCGAACGCCGGTCCCGGGATCAGTGTCGCTTACTGCGCAATCTCGACGGCCGTCACCAGCTCGTCCACAGCCGTTGCGCTGTCGAACTCGCCGTTGAAGTGGGCCGTGACCACGTCATAGACCGCGTTCTTGACCGATGCCGGTGCGGCGTGGCCGTGGGCCATCGATCCGAACAGGTTGCCCGACGACGCGGCCGCGGCCAGATCCTTCATGCCCTGCTTGCCGCAGGCATCGAAAGCTTCGTCCGAGACGTCAGTGCGCGCCGGGACCGAGCCCTTGACCACATTGAACGCCGACTGGAAGGACGGCGACAGGATGGCCTGAGCCAGCGCGGCCTGTTCGGACGACACGCTGCCGCCCTGATCGAACATGGCGAACTGGTCGGCGTTGAACGTGACCTGCGCCTGCGTTCCAGGGAAGCGGAAGCAAAGGAAGTCCTCGCCCGGGACCTTGCCTGCGTTCAGAAACTCACCCTTGGCCCAGTCGCCCATCATCTGGAAACCGGCCTCGCCATTGATCACCATTGCGGTGGCCAGGTTCCAGTCCCGGCCCGAGAAGTTCTCGTCCACGTGGCTGCGGATGAACGCCATCCGGTCGAATGCCTCTTTCATGGCGTCCGAGCCCAGCGCTTCGGGGTCAAGGTCGATGAACGCGGCCTTGTAGAAGTCCGGCCCGCCGGTGGACATCACCACGGCATCAAACACCGTCGCATCCTGCCAAGCCTGGCCGCCATGGGCGATCGGGGTAATGCCAGCGGCATCCAGCTTTTCGACAGCGGCAACGAAGTCTTCCCAAGTTTGCGGCACACTGATGCCATTGGCATCAAGAACCGCCTTGTTCGCCCAGACCCAGTTGGTCGAGTGCACGTTCACAGGCGCGGAAATCCACTTGCCGTCGGATTTTGCAAAGGCCTGAAGCGCCTCGGGCACCACGTCGTCCCAGCCTTCCTTGGCGGCCAGGTCATTCAGGTTTGCCAGCGCGCCCTCGCCTGCCCAATCCAGAATGTCAAAGCCCAGCATCTGAACAGCCGTCGGCGCGTTGCCAGCGGTGACGCGGGCCCGCAAAACGGTCATCGCCTGCTCGCCACCGCCGCCCGCGACAGGCATGTCCTGCCAACCGATGCCCTGACCTTCGAGGTCCTGCTTCAGCACGTTGAGCGCGGCCGCTTCACCGCCCGACGTCCACCAATGCAGCACTTCCACCTCTGCTGCGATCGATGCGCTGGCGCTGATCGCGACAGCGGCCGTTGTCGCGGCAAACCGCGAAGTAAGTTTTGTCATGGATCCCTCCCATTTGGAAAAACCGCACTATACGGTTGCATATTTATAACGTTATAATAACCATGCATGTCAACACAATAATGCGTAACGCAAAATGGACAAAGACCTGAAAAACAAACGTTTTTCAAACAGCGATACGATCGGGAAACCGATTCGGGGCGAAGTTGGCGACCAGAACCGCCAAACCGCCCCCACGTCGAACGAATCGCCCAAGCCAGGCACCGCGAATGCCAGGTCGGCCACGTCGAAACCAACCCTGCGCACGGTTGCGGAACATACCGGTTTCGCGGTGACGACGGTGTCCAAGGCGTTGGCCGGGGATCCCAAGATCGCGGACACCACGCGGGCCAAAGTCGAGGCCGCAGCCGCCGCATTGGGCTATGTCCCCGACCGCGCTGCACAGCGTCTGCGCACTGGGCGGACAAA
>CAYWND010000373.1:0-3448 GCA_964459085.1 uncultured Oceanibium sp.
CTATACCGGCCGGGGCTGACGTCGCTGCCCACCCTGCGCGGCCCCCCCTGCGCGGACCAGCAGAATCCCCTTGCACCGATGGGGACGATGCGACACCGTCGCCCCTCACGGGACATTGGGAAGGCGGGGCATGGAGGCAGACTACGTCATCATCGGATCAGGCTCGGCCGGGTCGGCGCTGGCGTATCGGCTGTCCGAGGATGGCCAAAACAGCGTGTTGGTACTGGAATATGGCGGCACGGATGCCGGGCCATTGATCCAGATGCCCGGCGCGCTGAGCATCCCGATGAACATGCGCCGCTATGACTGGGGCTTCCGGTCCGAGCCCGAGCCGCATCTGGGCGGGCGGCGGCTGGCCACGCCGCGGGGCAAGGTGATCGGGGGATCGTCGTCAATCAACGGGATGGTCTATGTGCGCGGCCACCCGATGGATTTCGACCATTGGGAGGCATCGGGCGCCAACGGCTGGGGCTTTCGCCATGTCCTGCCCTACTACAAACGGATGGAGAGCTGGCATGACGGGGGTCATGGCGGGGACCCTGGCTGGCGTGGCACGGACGGGCCGCTGCATGTGACCCGGGGGCCGCGCGACAACCCGCTCTACCATGCGTTTGTCGAGGCCGGGCGCCAGGCGGGTCATGAGTTGACCGACGACTATAACGGGGCCAAGCAGGAAGGCTTTGGCCCGATGGAGCAGACCGTCTGGAAAGGCCGACGCTGGTCGGCGGCAAACGCCTATCTCAAGCCCGCGCTGCGGCGGCCGAACTGCCGACTGGAACGCTGCTTCGTGCGAAAAGTCCTGATCGTGGACGGGCGCGCGACCGGGGTCGAGATCGACCGGGGGGGGCAGATCGAAACCGTGACCGCGCGACGCGAGGTGATCGTCGCGGCCTCGTCCATCAACTCGCCCAAGATCCTGATGCTGTCGGGGATCGGCCCCGCATCGCATCTGGCGAAACACGGGGTTCAGGTGGTGGCCGACAGGCCAGGTGTGGGGCAGAACCTGCAGGATCATTTGGAGGTCTACATCCAGCAGGCCTGCATCCAGCCGATCACGCTCTATCGCTACTGGTCGCTTTGGGGAAAGGCTTGGGTCGGGGCGCGCTGGCTGTTCACCCGCACTGGACCTGGCGCCTCGAACAACTTCGAGTCGGCGGCGTTTCTGCGATCGGGTGCGAACGTGGCCTATCCGGATATCCAGTATCACTTCCTGCCTATCGCGGTGCGCTATGATGGCCAGGCGGCGTCCCAGGGGCACGGGTTTCAGGCCCATGTCGGGCCGATGCGGTCGAAGTCGCGTGGGGCGGTGACGTTGCGGTCATCCGATCCCGACGACCCGCCCCGGATCGCGTTCAACTATATGTCCCACGCGAAGGACTGGCAGGACTTCCGCCACTGCATCCGGCTGACCCGGACGATCTTCGCCCAGCCCGCCTTTGATCCGTTCCGGGGTGACGAGATCCAGCCCGGAACGGATCTGGTCAGCGACAGCGACCTGGACGGGTTTATCCGCGACCACGTTGAGAGCGCCTATCACCCTTGCGGGACCTGCCGCATGGGTGCTGCCGATGACCCGGGTGCCGTGGTTGATCCCGAGTGCCGGGTGATCGGGGTCGAGGGATTGCGCGTCGCCGACAGCTCGATCTTTCCGCGCATCACCAACGGCAATCTGAACGCGCCCAGCATCATGACCGGCGAGAAGGCCGCGGATCACATTCTGGGCAAGACCCCCCTGCCCGCCACCAACCTGTCCCCCTGGGCGCCAGCGGTCGACTAGGGCGAACCGCGGCCCCTGGCCGCGGTGGCGAGGCGCTGCCTCGCGCTCCGGATTTCTGAGGACAATGGGAAGCGGCCGTTACCCTTTGTTAGGGGCCCTCTTTGCTCGGGAAAATACTCCTTCGGCGCCAGCCATCCCGGCTGGCGCATCAGAGTGCGCGCTGCGCCCCCTTTTGGCCCTGGTCCTGGACGCAGGGCGCCGGGCGATCAGCTTGCCGCAACCGCCCGCTTGGTCAGCACCTTGACCAGATGCGCCCGATAGGCGGGCGTGCCATGCAGATCCCCGATCATGCCATCGGCCGCGACGCTCAGCCCGTCGACCGCATCCGCGCTGTAGTTGGACGACAGCGCGGCCTCGGCCTCGGACCAGCGAAACACGCCGTCTTCGCTGGCACCCGTGACGGCCACGCGCACGCCATCGGCGTATTTCGCGACCATCACGCCGACCAGCGCAAACCTAGAGGCAGGCTGCACGAACTTCTGGTAGTTGGCACGCTCGGGCACCGGGAACTTGACCTCGGTTATGATCTCGCCTTCCTCCAGCGCGGTCGAGAACATGCCCTGGAAATAGTCATCCGCGGCAATCTCGCGCGTGTTGGTCACCACCGTGGCACCACTGGCCAGCACCCCGGCCGGATAGCAGGCCGAGGGGTCGTTGTTGGCCAGGCTGCCACCGATCGTGCCCCGGTTGCGCACGGCCGGATCGCCGATATTGGCCGCCATCGCCGCCAGCGCGGGATAGGCACCGGCCTCGGCCGCCACGGTGGCATGGGTCGTCGCCCCGCCGACGCAGACGCGGCCCGCATCATCCGTGCAGACGCCCTGCATCTCGGCAATGCCGGTCAGGCTGACAAGCACCGACGGCTGCGCCAGGCGCTGCTTGAGCGTCGGGATCAGGGTCTGTCCACCACCCAGCGCCTGTGCATCCTCGGCCCCCAGGGCCGCAGCCGCATCCGCCACCGATCCGGGCTTCTCGAAATCGAAATTGTACATCATCTGTCTCCTGTCAGAGCGCCCCTTGCGGCCGGGGATGGTGGGCGGGGCGATGCTCCGGCAGGAGCGAGCGCCGTACCCCCATCCCCACACCGGGGACACGTCATTTACCCATTCATCGCAGCCCAGACGCGCGCGGGCGATACCGGCATGTCGATATGCTCGACAGCATGCCCGCCCGAATTCAGCGCATCGAGCACCGCGTTCACGACCGCAGGTGGGCTGCCGATGGCACCGGCCTCGCCGCAGCCCTTCACGCCAAGCGGGTTGTGGGTACAAGGCGTGGCCGTCGAATGATCCACCACATAGCTTGGCAGATCATCGGCCCGCGGCATCGCGTAGTCCATATAGGACCCGCTGATCAGCTGCCCGTCTGCGTCATAGGCGCAGTTTTCCAGCAGTGCCTGACCGATGCCCTGTGCCAGCCCGCCATGGACCTGACCGTCGACGATCATCGGGTTGACGATGTTCCCGAAGTCGTCAGCAGCGGCAAAGGACATGATCTCGACCTTGCCGGTGTCAGGATCCACCTCAACCTCGCAGGCATAGGCCCCCGCCGGATAGGTGAAGTTGGCCGGGTCGTAGAACGCGGTCTCTTCCAGCCCCGGCTCGATATCCTCGAGCGGATAGTTGTGCGGCACATAGGCCGCCAGGGTCACATCGCCCCAGGCCACCGACT
>CAYWND010000374.1:0-3446 GCA_964459085.1 uncultured Oceanibium sp.
AGCGTATGGGTGCAGCGGTTGCGCTGACGGAAGCCGAGGGACTGAAACGGGCGCGCGACGAGGGTCATCTGGAAATCCCGGTCATCATCCACCCCGATCCGCGCGCCGCACTGGCACTGGCGGCCTCGCGCTGGTTTGGCGCACAGCCCGAGGTCATGGTCGCGGTGACGGGCACGAACGGCAAGACATCCGTGGCCAGCTTTACCCGCCAGCTTTGGGAATCAACCGGCGAACATGCGGTGAATTTCGGCACCACCGGGGTCGAGGGCGCGGTCGCCCGGCCGCTGAGCCACACCACGCCGGAACCGATCACGCTGCACAAGCTGCTGGCCGAACTGGCGCGCGAGGGGGTCACGCACGCGGCGATGGAGGCCTCGAGCCATGGTCTGGTCCAGTGTCGGCTGGACGGGGTGCGGCTTACGGCGGCGGCGTTCACCAACATCACGCGCGATCACCTGGATTATCACGACACTTTCGAGGACTACTTCGCCGCCAAGGCGGCACTGTTCGACCGGGTGCTGGATCGCGGCCGGATCGCGGTTCTGAACCTGGACGACCCAAATGCCGCACGGCTGCGGGACATCTGCAAGGTGCATGGGGTGTCCGTGATCGGGGTCGGCGCGTCTGAGGATGCGGATCTGCGCATCCTGGGCACCCGGTTTGACGCAACCGGCCAGGATCTGCGCTATGCCTGGCGGGGCGAGGTGCGTATGGCCAGGCTGGACCTGATTGGCGGGTTCCAGGGTGCCAATGCGCTGGTTGCCGCGGGCCTGGCGATTGCCAGCGGGTCGGAACCTGCGCATGTCTTCGACGCGCTGGTCGATCTGCAAACCGTGCGCGGCCGGATGGAACGGGCCGCCGTGCGCGACAATGGTGCTGCGGTCTATGTCGACTATGCCCACACCCCCGACGCACTGGCGACGGCTCTCAGGGCGTTGCGCCCGCATGTCATGGGGCGGTTGCTGGTTGTGTTTGGCGCGGGCGGCGACCGCGATCCGGGCAAGCGCCCAATGATGGGGCGGGCGGCGCGCGACCACGCAGACGTGGTGTTCGTCACCGACGACAACCCGCGCAGCGAGGATCCGGCGGCGATCCGGGCCCAGATCATGGCGGCGGTGCCCGAGGCGAACGAATTCGGCGACCGGGCAATGGCGATCCTGGCGGCGGCAGATGCGTTGCAGCCCGGCGACACGCTGCTGATCGCGGGCAAAGGACATGAAAGCGGTCAGATCGTCGGCGATACGGTGTTGCCCTTTGACGATGCGGAACAGGCCAGCGTGGCGGTGGCTGCACTGGACGGGCGCGGCGCATGAGCGGCCTGTGGTCAGCCAGCGAGGCGACGCTTGCGACCGGCGGCCGCGCAACCGGCGAGTGGGTTGCCCACGGTGTCTCGATCGACACGCGGTCCCTTGCGCCCGGCGATCTGTTTGTCGCACTGAAGGATCAGCGCGACGGTCATGATTTTGTGGCTGATGCACTGGCCAGAGGCGCGGCGGCCGCCCTGGTGGATCATGTGCCGGACGGCGTGGACCAGACCGCACCGCTGCTGATCGTGGACGACACTCTGGATGGCTTGCGCGGCCTGGCAGGTGCAGCGCGCGACCGCACGCAAGCATCGGTCGTGGGCGTCACGGGATCTGTCGGTAAGACCTCGACCAAAGAGATGCTGCGCACGGCACTGGGGGCGCTGGGCCGGGTGCACGCGGCCGAGAAGAGCTTCAACAACCACTGGGGCGTACCGCTGACCCTGGCACGGATGCCAAAGGATACGGATTATGCGGTGATCGAGATTGGTATGAACCACCCGGGCGAAATCGCGCCACTGGCGCGGCTGGCGCGGCTGGACGTGGCCATGGTCACCACCGTCGCGGCGGTGCATCTGGAGGCATTTGGCCAGATCGAGGGGATCGCGCGCGAAAAGGCGTCGATCATCGAAGGGTTGGTGCCGGGCGGCACGCTGGTGATGAACGCGGATTTCGCGACACGGGACATCGTGCGCGGCGTCGCCCAGGGGCAGGGCGCGCGGATTGTGACCTTTGGTCAGGACCCGGAGGCGGAGTTTCCCCTGCTGTCGGTTGGCGTGCACGAGGCCGCGACCACCGCCCAGACGCGCCTGGGCGATGCCCCGCTTGCCTTCAAGATCGGCGCGCCGGGGCGGCATCTGGCGGTCAACGCGCTGGGGGTGCTGGCCGCAGTGTCCGCGTTGGGCGCAGATGTGCCGCGGGCCGCGCTGGCACTGGCGTCCTGGCACGCGTTCGAGGGACGTGGAACCCGCTGGGACATCGCGCTGGGACCGGGCGGTATCGACGGGCGCATCCACCTGATCGACGAAAGCTACAATGCCAACCCGGCGGCAATGGCTGCGGCACTGGAGGTCTTTGCGACCGTCCAGCCCGAGGATGGCATCGGCCGGGTGGCGCGCGGGCGGCGGATCGCGTTCCTGACGGACATGCTGGAGTTGGGACCGAAGGCATCGCAGATGCACGGAGCGCTGGCGGACCTGCCAGCCATGGACCAGGTCGATCAAGTGCATTGCGCGGGCCCGATGATGCAGGCCTTGCACCATGCCCTGCCCCGCGCACGGCAGGGCGAATGGCACCCGGATTCAACCGCGCTCGCCGCCCGCGTGCGGCGGCTGGTGGATGCGGGCGACGTGGTGATGTGCAAGGGATCCTTGGGGTCCAGGGCGGGGATCGTGGTCGAGGCGGTCAAGAAACTGGGCGCGGCGCAGCGGCGCCATGCGTCCGGTGCGGGCGTACAGGGAGAGTAGCCATGTTGTATTTCCTGAGTGAGTTGTCGGACGGCGGGGACCTGTTCAACCTGTTCCGCTATATCACCTTTCGCGCAGGCGGGGCCTTCCTGACGGCGCTGATCTTCGGGTTCATCTTTGGACGGCCGTTGATCAACCTGCTGAAACGCAAACAGAAGAAGGGGCAGCCGATCCGCGAGGACGGACCCGAAAGCCACATCCTGGCCAAGCAGGGGACGCCGACGATGGGCGGACTCTTGATCCTGTCGGCGCTGCTGATCTCGACCGTGCTGTGGGCCCGCTGGGACAATGGCTATGTCTGGATGGTCCTGTTCGTAACCGGGGCGTTCGGCCTGATCGGGTTCGCGGATGACTATTCCAAGGTGTCCAAGCAGGACGTGGCCGGCATCTCGGGGCGGATGCGGCTGGGCATCGGGTTCGTGATCGCAGCGCTGGCGGCGGTCTGGGCGATGGCGCTGCATCCGCAGGATCTGTCGGGATATCTGGCGTTTCCGGTCTTCAAGGACGCGCTGTTGAACCTCGGTTTCCTGTTCGTGCCCTTTGCCATGATCGTGATCGTCGGCTCGGCCAATGCGGTCAACATGACCGACGGGCTGGACGGGCTGGCGATCATGCCGGTGATGATCGCGGGCGGGTCGTTGGGGATCATCGCCTATGTTGTCGGGCGGACCGATTT
>CAYWND010000375.1:0-3442 GCA_964459085.1 uncultured Oceanibium sp.
CCGCGCGGCGATCTCGGTCTCGCCCGCCACCACGGTATCCGGTCCGGTAAAGCGGCCGAACTCGCGGATCACCCGCACGCCCAACCCCTCGAACCGTTCCTGGCTGTCGACCGGCGCGATGGTTTCGATCACGTCCGCCACATGGTCCTTGGCCTTGGCATAGTCGGATTGCGGCACCACCGGCGTCACGCCAAAGGCCGCGCCGCCGGTCATCGCCTGCGCATGCCGCGCCGCCGCCAGCAGCGCCTTGGACGGCACACAGCCATAGTTCAGGCAGTCGCCGCCCATCTTGTGCCCCTCCAGCAGGGTCACATCCGCCCCCATCTGGCTGGCACCTGCGGCAACGGACAAGCCGCCGCTGCCCCCGCCAATCACCAGCAGGCCGGTCCGGATCTTGTCGGTCATGGCTCAGACGCCTTTATGCTTGCGAAGATGCTTGATCAGGATGGGCAGCGCCGACAACCCCGCCAGCGCCAGGATCGGGCCCAGGATATGCGGCTCGAACAGGATACCCAGATCGGGTGTCTCGCCGCGGGCAAACACTTCGGACAGGCCGGACCCGATCCAGGTATAGACCAGCGTTCCCGGCATGATCCCGAAGAACGTCGTCCAGACATAGTTGCGCAGCTTCACCCCGAACAGCGCCGGCGCCAGGTTGGCGACAAAGAACGGAATGGCCGGGACCAGCCGCATGATCAGCAGATAGCTGACCTCGTTCTCGCGCAGCCCGTCGCGGATCCGGGTCAGGGTCCCGCTCGAGGCATCCATACGGGCCTGCAGCGTATCGCCAAGCCCGGTCTTGGCTGCCAGAAAGATCGCGATCGCGCCAAGCGTCGCGCCAACCAGCGTCAGCGCCCCGCCTGCCGCCAGACCGAACAGGAACCCGCCGGTCAGGGTCATCATCAGCGCACCCGGCAGGCTGAAGGCCACGATCACGATATACGCGGCCACGTACCCCAGCGCCGCCAGAACATAGGATCCGTCCCGCCAGGCGATCAACGCCTCGCGATTGTCGGCAAGCGTCTGAAATGTCAGTAGGTCGCGGTTATAGAACCCGACCGTTGCGGCGGCCGCGATCAACGCCAGCGGCAATAGCCGCTTCAATGACAGTCTGGGGGCCTGCTGTTCCATTCCGGGATACATGTCTACACATCTTTCACTAACGTGGTTTCCCCTCAGATGACTTAAAAAACCGGACGGAAACAGGGCACCTCACGCGGCCTTTATCCCCGGTGTGCATTTGTTACATCTCCTGCCTGCGGGCTGTTGCAAACCCCAATCCATGGTCTCGGCGGCGTGAGCGGGTCCGGCGAAACGTTACAGGCAGCGCGGTGTTGCAGCTCCCGCAGGGGACCACGATTCGCACCTGTCCGCGCATTTTGACCGGACAAGGCCGAAAATCCGGCGGGTTGGAATTGACAGCCTGCGCCCGAAACCCTAGAAGCCGGGGTCTGTGAATTGACCCCGCGGCGGGCACCGGCCTGACCGCGACGAGGAGAGATGACATGAAACGCACCTTTCAGCCGTCCAACCGCGTGCGCAAGAACCGCCACGGTTTCCGTGCCCGGATGGCGACCAAAGCCGGCCGCAAGATCATTGCCCGCCGCCGCGCGCAGGGCCGCAAGCGCCTGTCCGCCTGATCCTTCCCCCGCCGGGGGACCAGAGACATGACGCCGCCGCTTCCGATACCCCCGAACGGGTCCGCGGATGCGGCGGCGTCTTTGCGTATGACCACTCTGAAATCCCGCGCCGACTATCTGGCGGCTAGTCGCGGCCGCAAACAGGTGACGCCAGGTTTTGTCCTGCAGGCCCGCGCGCGCAGCGACGGGGCGGATGCGATCCGCACAGGCTTCACCTGTTCGCGCAAGGTCGGCAATGCGGTCGCCCGCAACCGCGCCAAACGGCGCCTGCGGGCGTTGGCCGCCCAGGTCATCCCGCAATCGGGTCGGCCCGGCTGGGACTATGTGCTGATTGGCCGGCGCGAGGTTACGGCCCGCCGCCCTTTCCCGCAACTGGTCTCGGATCTGGAACTGGCGTTGAGTCGTGTCCACGGGACCAGGACATGACCTTCGCCGCCCGCCTTGTGGCGCTGCCAATCCGGTTCTACCGCCTGGTCGGCAGCCCCTGGGTCGGCCGTGGCTGCCGGTTTCACCCGACCTGTTCGGCCTATGCACTGGAGGCGCTTGAAAAACACGGCGCGATCCGCGGCCTGTGGCTGACAATCCGGCGCGTCGCGCGCTGCCACCCGCTTGGCGGGTCCGGCATCGACAACGTCCCGGATTGAGGGAGAGACCCATATAGCCACCCCCCACAACATTTAGACGCCTCCACCCACCCCATCCTCCCCACCCAACCACCGATGGTACCGGGTGGAAAATCGGTGGTTGGGTGGGGAGGATGGGGTGGGTGGAGGTGCTATTTTCAGCAATCACCTCAGCAGGAGTATTTTGAAGAGAAAGAAGGCTCCCAACACTTCGTAAAGGGCCCCTTCTTTCTGTTCTATACACTCCGGAGCGCGAGGCAGAGCCTCGCCCAAAGCCGCCGTAAGGGCGGCTTTCCGGCTCGCCGAGGCTAGAGTTTCTCGAAGATGATGATCACCTCGCCGATCTCGATCCCGAACTTGTCCATATAGGCCCGGTTCAGCACGCGCCGTTCGTCCAGCCGCCACATCCAGTCGTCGAAACTGACCCGCAGTGTGCCGTCCGGAACCGGCAGGTCGATGGTATAGCGCCAGTTGAACACATCCCCGCGCTCTTGCCCGCTGGCCACGCCCTGAACGCCCTCGGCCGTGCCCTCCCAACTGTCCGGGCCGGTCTTGACCAGACGCCAGACCCGGCGCTCTTCGGACCCGTCCTCGTAGGTGAAATCCTCGATCAGGGTCAGCGCCTCGCCGTCCCAGTTGCCCTCGATGTCCACCACGAACCGGCGCCCCACCGTGCCGAAGCGGTCCTGGAACTGCCCCCATGCCCTCAGCTTTCCGTCGAAGTAGCGTTCCAGATCCAGCTTGGGACCGCCGAACGACGGGTCATCCAGCGACGGCCGCCCACCGCACGCGGCAACCAAAAGGATCAGGCACAGCCCTAGAAAACCCCGCATCACGTCTGCTCCAACTGCCTTGCAATCTCCATCTAGTGCCCGACAACCCCACGCACAGGGCCTTGCACCAACCACGGGGCGGGCGTAGGACAAATCCCATGTTCGACGAAACCGACGATATCCACCCGCTGTTTCGCGGCGCGCCATCGACCACCGAGTTCAAAAAACTGCGCAAGCGGCTGGTGCGCAACGTGCGCGAGGCGATCGATACCTACGGGATGATCGATCCCGGGGCGCGCTGGCTGGTCTGTCTGTCGGGGGGCAAGGACAGCTATACCCTTTTGGCGGTCCTCTACGAGTTGAAGTGGCGCGGCCTGCTGCCGGTCGACCTGCTGGCCTGCAATCT
>CAYWND010000376.1:0-3431 GCA_964459085.1 uncultured Oceanibium sp.
GTTGCGGATACCAGCACAACGATGCCTTCCCAGGCTCGCACCCGTTGTTTGCCGGACCGCTGGGCTACAACGGGTCCAAGGCAGGGATGGAATTGATCGCCAAGGCCGATGTTGTTCTGGCTTTGGGCACCCGACTGAACCCGTTCTCCACGCTGCCGGGCTATGGCATCGACTACTGGCCCAAGGATGCGGCGATTATCCAGGTCGATATGAACCCCGACCGGATCGCTTTGACCAAAAAGGTCAGTGTGGGCATCTGTGGTGATGCGAAAAAGGTTGCGGGTCAGCTGCTGGGTGCCCTGACCGACACCGCCGGGGAAACCGACCGCGAGACACGCCGCGCCACGATCGCCCAGACCAAATCCGCCTGGGCGCAGGAACTGACCTCGCTGGATCATGAAGAAGACGATCCGGGCACAACCTGGAACGAACGCGTTCGTACGCGCCAGCCGCAGCATATGAGCCCGCGCATGGCCTGGCGCGCGATCCAGGCCGCCCTGCCCAAAGAGGCGATCATCAGTTCCGATATCGGAAACAACTGCGCCATCGGCAACGCCTATCCGACATTCGAGCAGGGGCGAAAATACCTGGCCCCGGGCCTGTTCGGCCCCTGCGGCTATGGCTTCCCGGCCATCGCCGGTGCCAAGATCGGCTGTCCGGACACACCTGTTGTCGGGTTCGCCGGGGACGGTGCATTCGGCATCTCGATGAACGAAATGACCGCCGTGGGCCGCGGCAACTGGCCACCGATCACGATGGTGATATTCCGCAACTACCAGTGGGGTGCGGAAAAACGGAACACTACGCTGTGGTTCGACGACAATTTCGTCGGGACCGAGTTGGACGAGGATGTGTCGTATGCCGCCATCGCGCAGGCCTGTGGCCTGAAGGGTGTCCAGGTGCACAGCATGGAGGCGCTGACCGACGCGCTGCACGCTGCTATCGCCGATCAGATGAAAAACGGCGTGACCACGTTCCTTGAGGTGATCCTCAACCAAGAACTGGGCGAGCCGTTCCGTCGTGACGCGATGAAGAAACCGGTCGAGGTCGCGGGCATCAACCCTGCGGACATGCGGCCTCAGCAGGTGTGATGCAAAGGCCCGCTCAGGCCAGCGCGGACATTACGGCGGCGGCCAAAACGATGTCGTCCACGCTGGCCCCGCGCGACAGATCGCAGACTGGCCGGGCAAAGCCCTGCAAGAACGGGCCGACCGCCTGGGCGCGGCCCAGTTCCTGCGTCAGTTTGTATGCGATGTTGCCTGCATCGAGCGTTGGAAAAACCAGCACGTTGGCCTGCCCACCTACCGCGCCGTCCGCGCCCTTGGTCTGTGCGATCGCCGGGGACAGGGCTGCATCCGCCTGCAAAGGCCCATCGAGCACCAGCGCAGGGGCGGCACTGCGGGCCAGATCGACGGCCTGGCGCACCTTGTCAACCTCTGTCCCTGTGCCCGAGGTGCCCGTTGAAAAGGACAGGAACGCGGTTCTGGGTGTGTCATCCAACAATCGCGCCGCAGACCCTGCCGTTGCGATGCCAATCCCGGCCAACTCGGCCGCTGTGGGCGCAACGTTCAGGGCGCAATCTGCAAAGATCACCGGCGGTCGGTCGGGCGGCAGCATGATGAAAAAGCTCGACGGCACCTCGATGCCCGGCTCCATACCGATGGCCAGGCCCGCCGCCTCGATCACACGTCGGGTGGGTGTCGCGGCCCCAGCGATCAACGCATCCCCCATCCCTGCAGATACCATCGCCGCCGCGCGGATCAGCGGCTTGGCCATCATGCGCCGCACGATCGCGGGCTTGGCCTGGGGGCGGGCGGCGATGACGGCCTCGGCCAGCGCCTCGGTGTCAGCGGCAGCAACCTCTTCAGATCCGATGACGGTCCCGATGCCCTGCGCCGCGATCTCGGTCGCTGCGTCGCGCATACGCGGATCGTCGGTCTCGGGCAGCACAAGGCGCCCGGGCCGTGCCGCCGCCGCCTTTAGCATCGATTGAGCAAAGGTCATCCGCATCCCCTTTTTTGCGAACGCTAGGGGCCGCGGCAACACAAGACAAGGGAGAAAAAGATGAGCGATATCAAGATCAACCGTGGCCTCAAGGGGGTCTATTTTGAACGCTCGGCGGTTAGCGACATCGACGGTGCCGCAGGTCGGCTCAGCTATCGCGGCTATTCCATCCACGACCTTGCCACCCATTCCACCTTCGAGGAAACGGCGTATCTGCTGATTTATGGTGAGTTGCCAACCGCAGATCAACTGGCGTCCTTTGATGCCGAGATGAAAGCCTTTCGGGCGCTGCCGGATCAGATCTACGGGATCATCGAGACGCTGAAAGACGGGCACCCGATGGACGTGTTGCGCACCGCCGTATCAGCGCTTGGCGCGCTGGATCCAGACGCGGGCACGTTCTCGGAAGAGGCGTTTATTCGCGACGGCCTGCGCCTGACCTCGCAGGTCCCGATGATCGTGGCGGCCCATGACCGGATCCGCAACGGCAAGGATCCCGTCACCCCGGATGCGGATCTGGGCCACGCCGCGAACTGGCTATGGATGCTCAAAGGCGAGCGGCCATCGGACAATGCCGCCCGGCTGGCGGATGTGGATTTCGTGCTGCATGCGGAACATGGCTCGAACGCGTCCGCCTTTGCCGCGCGGGTCACGGTGGGCACTCAGGCTGCGTTTCACGAGGCCTGTGTTACCGCGCTGGCCACGCTTGCCGGGCCGGGCCATGGTGGCGCGGCCGAGGACGTGATGCGCATGGTCGAAGAGATCGGCAGCCCCGAGAACGCGGCCGCCTATGTCAAGTCCAAGCGCGCCAATCGCGAGGCCGTGACCGGCTTTGGCCACCGTGTTTACCGGGCCGAGGATCCGCGCGCGCGGCATATGCGCGACGGGGTCGAGGCGCTTGGCCACGAGATGGGCAACCCGAAATGGTTCGAGATCCTTCAGGCAGTAGTCGAGGCGATGAAGCCATACTCGCGGCACGGGCTGAACGTGAATGTGGATTTCTATTCCGGCGCGATCTATCAGCTGCACGGCATCCCGATGGACCTTTATGTGCCGATTTTCGCCATCGGGCGGGTGCCGGGCTGGACCATTCAGTGCGTCGAACAGTTGCGCAACAATATCCTGATCCGACCCCTGACGCTGTATAACGGGTCCGAGCCCCGGGACTACGTGCCGATGGGGCAGCGCGGCTAGGCATCTGTCCTGCGGCCACCATGTCGTTTCCCGGCAAGCGTGCCGCAAATGGACAAGACGCGCCGCCATGAGCTGCGCGCCAATGCGACATGTTTGAGCTGGATTGGCAACAAGCGCTGGTGCAGATGACGATCGGCGCGCAGCGTGGACGTGCGGCGCGCGGATCCCCCTGGAAAGGTTCTTGATAAACTCTTTCAAGACCTGTCCGAGGTGTTCAATGACTGATCAATCGC
>CAYWND010000377.1:0-3420 GCA_964459085.1 uncultured Oceanibium sp.
CCCTGATAATTGAGGTAGTTGAACGACTTGATGTAGTCGACCAGTTTCCAGTCCTCGCCGGATCCGAGGATCGTGGCGGGGAATGACAGCGTGTGGAAGGGCACATTGTCCTTGCCCATGAACTGGACGTAGCGCACGTCGTCCGCGCCGCGTTCGGTACGCCACCAGCGTTCCCAATCGCCGTCAGCGCGGCCATTGGCGTCAGCCCATTCGGCAGTGGCGGCGATGTATTCGATGTCCTCCATCCCCGGCCAGGGATCGTCGCCGCGCCGAACCGGGATGCCCCAGTCCAGATCGCGCGTGATCGATCGATCCTGCAATCCGTCGCCGTCCTTGAGCCACTTCTTGGCGATCGAGGTCGTCAGGACCGGCCAGTCAGTCTGGCTGTCAATCCAAGCCTCTAGTTTGTCGGCAAGAACGGACTGACGAATGTAAAGGTGCTTGGTTTCGCGCACCTCCAGATCGGTCGAGCCCGAGATTGCCGATCGCGGATTGATCAGGTCGGTGGGGTCCAGCTGCTTGGTGCAGTTTTCACACTGGTCACCGCGCGCGCTCTCGTAGCCGCAATTCGGGCACGTGCCTTCAACATAACGATCGGGCAGGAAGCGCCCGTCCGCCTTGGAATAGATCATCTGTTCCGAGACTTCGCTGATCAGCCCGGCATCCGCCAGCCGCCCGGCAAAATGCTGGGTCAGGCGGTGGTTGCGCGCGCTTGACGAGCGGCCGAAATGGTCGAAGTCCAGACCGAACCCATCGGCCATCTCTTTCTGCTTTTCCCACATCATCGCGCAGTATTCGGCCACGGGCATATCCGCCTTGGCCGCGGCCAGCTCGGCCGGGGTGCCATGCTCGTCGGTGGCACAGATGTGCATGACTTCGTGGCCTCGCGCGCGGCAATAGCGGGCGTAGACATCCGAGGGCAGCTGGCTGCCCACCAGGTTGCCGAGGTGCTTGATCCCGTTGATGTAGGGGATCGCGGAAGTGATCAGTATCCGTGCCATCGGGCGCCTTTTGAAGTGCGACCCGATCCTTTAGGCCCATACCGTTGCGGAATTCAAGCGCGCCGGGGCCAGGACAGGCCGCGCCGTTAGGCGGCGGCGCGGGTGTACTGGGTGATCCCGCCCCACTCGCGGCGGCGGAACCCGCGGAAATCCGGCGCGTCGCCAAAGGTTTCGGCATAGATCGCGCCGGTATTGGCCAGAATGTCCGCAGGCAGGGCGTCCAGCAGCGGTCGCTCCATCCCTTCGACATCCAGTTTCAGGACATCGATCCGTCCATGCGTGCCGATGATCCCCCGCAGGTGCCGGTTCAATTCGACCACCGGAACGGTCAACGATCCACCACCCAGGTCAAGCCCCAGCCCGCCGTAGCGCCCGGTTTCTTCGTACCCAAAGCGTGCCGCGCCATCCTCTAATCCTGCAGCCGCTTCCAGCAGACTGCAGCGTCCGGCAAATGGCGCCAGATTGCGCCGCAGCCGCGTGATGTTCTGTGGCAAAGGTTCGACCATATAGACATGCGTGTCGGGATCGCGGGTCAGGAAATACAGCGCTGACAGGCCGATGTTCGAACCCACGTCGACAACAACGCGATGGCCCGCCCGTGCCGGATAGTCCGTCTTGGCAAAGCATTCAACCAGCGTCCGCACGTCATCGAAGGACCACAACTCCGCCTCTATCGGGCCTGTAGGTGTACGCATGCCGATCCGGGCCGGGTAGGGACCCTTGGCGAAGACATAGCGCAGCAACACGTCGACCGGGTTTTCGAAAACGCTTAGCGACTGCCAAAATGCGCGATGAAACTGGGGGCGGAACGGAAAGGCCAGAATATCGGCCAGCGAGCGTTTCATGCGCGGATGCCTCTTGTTGTGTCTGGTACACCACTTCGCCCCAAGTCCTTAAAATTTGACTAAATCCCCCGCTATTTTCGGGGGGTCAGTTTTTGCGACGCGAGAGACGGCCGAAGATGAACGAGGTCCGGGGCACGTATTTGTAGGCGGTCCGTTCGGGCGCGGTTCTGCGCGCGCGCATGCGGTAGAACCCGAACACGATCAGGATCAGATGTGCCGCCGCGATCATCGTGAACAGGGCTGGCGGGCCGTATGTGTCAATCAGTATCGATCCCAGAAACGGCGATGCGATTGCGCCAGCGCCATAGAGGAACATCAGCCCCGAGGATAGCTCCACAGCCTCTTCTGGTGTGGCGAAGTCGTTGGCGTGTGCGGTCGAAACGGAAAAGATCGGGAAGGTGATCAGCCCGAATGCGAAACTGGCGGAAAAGATCATGCCCGGCGCACCCTGATCGATCAGGCCAAAGGAGAGGCAAACCAGCATGGCCACGCCAGATAACCAGATCAGGACCCATCTCCGGTCATGCCTGTCGGCCAGCCAACCAACCGGAAACTGCGCCAGTGCCCCGCCCAGGACCGCAGATCCCAGAAACAGGGCGATCTGGTCCGCGGTCAGGCCAACCTCTTGACCATATATTGGCCCCGCCATGCGAAATGCAGGTGCGGTGACGCCCGAGACCAGAACCCCCGCCGCCCCCAGTGGCGACAAGACGATGGCCTTCAGCGGCCGAAGGCGCGGGGCCTCTGGTGCCTTTGGCGGGCTGGCGCGCGTCAACATCAGCGGCAGCAGCGACGCGCAGCACAGGATGGCAAGGATATTGTACGAGACATAGGACGCAGGTTCCAGAAACGCGATCATCATCTGCGCGATCAGCGACGCGCCCAGATCCACCAATCGATAGACACCCAGGATCCGCCCCCGGGTTTCGTTGGTCAGCTTGGCCTGCAACCATGCCTCGGCAATCGTATAGCAGCCGGCAAGCGAAAAGCCGGTCATGATCCTCAGCACTGCCCAGGCGTTCGGCTCGATCACCAAGGGGTGGGCCAGCGCACCGATGGTCCCGAATGCGGCAAAGGCGGCAAAGGCGCGGTTATGTCCAACGCTTCCCATCAGCCGTGGTGCCAGCCAGCACCCGATGAAAAACCCGAAGAAATGAGCCGACCCCAGCAGGCCGACCTCGGCCTTGGTGAACCCCTCTTGCAGCCCCGACAAAACATCCAGCGGCCCGATTGACCCCGAACTGAGTTGCATGAAGGCAATCGACAGAAACAGGGCGGCAAAGGACAGGGCGAGGCGCATGGGTTCAGGGGCTCCTTTTGCCCGTTTGGTCCAGTATGTCGCCGGTCCGGCCCGCTGCATTGCCAAAATCGACGCGCCGGGTGACGCTTATGGGAAATCGGCGCGCAAAAACCTGTTGAGTTTTGCCCCCTTCCACACTATCTCGCGTCCATCGAAATCCGGCCCCCGCCACGGGCGGTCACAGGGTGCAAGGAAAAGGCGCATGGCGAAGGAAAAGTTTGAGCGTAACAAGCCGCATGTGAACGTAGGCACGATTGGTCACGTTGACCACGGC
>CAYWND010000378.1:0-3410 GCA_964459085.1 uncultured Oceanibium sp.
AACCTGTCCGCAGGCTGGATCGCGGCCCGGTTCGGGTTGACATCCACGCTATATGCCGGGCTGGGGCTGCAGGTGGCAGCACTTCTGGCGCTGACGCAACTGGACACGGGATGGGCGGTGGGTGCCTCGGTGGCCTATGTGATGGTCGTGCAAGGCGCCAGCGGCGTGGCCAAGGATCTGGCCAAGATGTCCTCGAAATCCGCAGTGAAGCTGTTGGCGCCAACTGGCGATCACAGCCTTTTTCGCTGGGTGGCCCTGCTGACCGGGTCCAAAAACATGGTCAAGGGGCTGGGTTTCTTGATCGGCGCGGCCCTGCTGGCGACCATCGGCTTTGTCTGGGCCGTGCTGGCGATGGCGGCGGTCCTTGCCGCCATTCTGGTGGCCGTCCTGATTGCCATGCCATCCGGGCTGCCCAAGGGTCGCAAGGGGGTCAAGATCTCCGAGGTGATCTCGAAATCCCCCAACATCAACTGGCTGAGTATTGCGCGCGTCTTCCTGTTCGGGGCGCGGGACGTGTGGTTCGTGGTTGGCCTGCCGATCTATTTCTATGCCGTGCTGTCGGATGGCACCGTCCAGGGCAACCGCGCGGCGTTCTTCATGATCGGCAGCTTCATGGCATTGTGGATCATCCTTTACGGCGTCGTACAGGCCACGGCCCCCCGCATTCTGCGCGCCGCCGACCGGGATCAGGCCAACCTGATCCGCGCCGCACGTCGTTGGGCCTGGGCCCTGTCAGCGATCCCCGCGCTGTTGTGCGCAGCAGCACTGATCTCGCCAACGCCGCAGATGTGGCTGACGGTCACCCTGGTGGTCGGGTTGCTGGTCTTCGGTGCGGTGTTCGCGGTCAATTCGTCGCTGCATTCCTACCTGATCCTGGCCTTCACCAGCGCGCACCGCGTCACGATGGATGTCGGGTTCTACTACATGGCCAATGCCGCTGGGCGGCTGGCGGGCACGGTCCTTTCGGGGCTGACCTACCAGATCGGCGGTCTGGCCCTGATGCTGGGCACGGTCGCTGCGATGGTCGCGGCTTCGGCCCTGGCTGCAGGACGCCTGGACCCGCGCCCCGCCCACCGGGCAGGGTAAATTGCGGGCTGGACATCGCCGCCATCAGGTTGAACAAAGATCCGCGACATCGCGGCCAGGCCATCCGCCTGCGATAACGACATACAAAGGGGACCCATATCGTGACCAACAGGCGGCCCATCGGCATACTTGGCGGCATGGGGCCCGAGGCAACGGTGCTGCTGCAACGCAGGCTGATCGCGGCCACCCCGGCACGCGACGACCGCGACCACATCCCACTGCTGATCGACATGAACCCGCAGGTGCCGTCCCGGATCGCGCATCTGATCGAGGGCACGGGTCAGGATCCCGGCCCCACGCTGGCCGCAATGGCGCAGCGATTGCAGGCCACAGGCGCGGCGGCGCTGGCGATGCCGTGCAACACCGCGCACCACTATGCTGACGCCATAACCGGCGCGGTGGACATCCCCTTTCTCGATATGGTGCAGCTTGCGGCCGATCATGCCGCTGGCGCCCTGAGTCCGGGCGGACGCGTGGGAATGCTGGCCTCACCAGCGGTGCGGCGCACGGGCCTGTTCGACCGCGCACTTCAGGCGCGTGGGCTGTCCGCGCTTTGGCCCGATGACGAAGAGGCCATGCTTTCGGCGATCCGCCAGATCAAGATCCATGGCGCCTGCGACACCGCGCGCGCCGCCGTGCTGGCCGCCTCGACCGAAATGGCAGATCGTGGCGCGCCATTTCAGTTTATCGCCTGTTCGGAATTTTCGCTGATCGCGGACAGCGCTGCGCCCAGCGCGCGGGCCGTCGACACCATCGACCTGCTGGCCACAGCGATCCTGGACTTCGACCGCGTGGCAAACACGCTATAGCTGATCCCAGACCTCGCGGGCGCGCGGATCGATCGCCAACGGATTGGCCAACGCCGAGATTGTCAGATCCGTGCACCACGCCGCATCACCGATCGGCACCAGCGATCCATCGGCCAGTTCCGTTGCGACCGCCGTCTCGGGCAGCCACGCAAACCCGCTGCCTCGCGCCAGCCGCCGCTTAATGGTCTCGACCAGACTGTCGACATAGATCGTCTGCACGTTCAGCGCCCGCTTGCCCACGGTGTTTTCGACCACCATCCCCAGAAACGACGACCGCTCGTAGGCCAGATAGGGGATGGGCGCACCCCCGCGATTGGACAGATCCCAGCCCATCGTCCGGGCGGGACCGGCCGCCGCAACCGGCATCAGGCGATCCGTCACCAAATCCTTGCGCGCGAAAACGGTCTCGTCGATCACCGGTCGCACGGTCCGGTGATAATAGCACAGCAGGATGTCGACCGCGCCCGCCGCCAGCAGATCGCAACAGATGCTCAGGGAATCGGAAATGACCCGAGTGCGCAATTCCGGGTTTCCGATCTGCATCCTTTCTATGCAACCTGCCAAATAATTCACCGAAATCGTGTGCAGCGCCGAAAATCTGATGAACTGGCGATCACCCCGGTCCGCATCCCGGATCGTCTGCCGGGCCTCGGACAATTGGCCGATCACTTCGACCGCAACCGGCAGAAACTGCTGCCCGGCCTCGGTCAACTGAACCGGATACGTGTCGCGGGCAACCAGGGGCAATCCGACCCAGCTTTCCAACGCCTTGATTCTGCGACTGAAAGCGGACTGTGTGATATTTCGCTCGACCGACGCCCGCGTGAAATTCAACGTCCGGGCCAGGCATTCGAAATCGGTCAGCAGGTTCAGGTCCATTCATATCCCTCCAGCGAATTGCCGCGCGCAGAGGAGGATACGCAAAACTATGCGTATCCGGAATGGTTTGATGAAATGTTCGAATTGGCTATATGAAAAACATCTCCCCTAGACTTTTTTACAGGATCTCGCGGCCGACTGAACCGCCGGGCGCGGGCCACAGTGACCACGCGAACCCGAGGCAGCGCGCACATCTCGCGTGCCTCGACAAGCCAAAAAACACGCATAGACAACAACGCCGGACTTCGGCGCACCACAACAGAGGATGAACCCATGAAAAAGAGCTTTCGGATGATTGGCCTGGCGGCCACGACCAGCCTGTTCGCGCTGCCTGCTCTGGCCGCAGAAGAGGTCAAGATCGGCGTCCCATCATGGACCGGCGCCCAGGCCATCGCCTATGTGCTGGGCGAGATCGTGACCACCCGTGTCGGTGGCACGGTGGAGTACGTCCCCGGCAACAATGCCACGATCTTTCAGGCGATGGATCAGGGCAAAGGCGACATCGACGTGCACCCGGACGTCTGGCTGCCCAACCAGGAAAGCTTTACCAAGAAATATGTCGATGGCGCCGGAACGGTGACCCTGTCCTCGAACCCGTACGAGGGCAACCAGGGCTTCTGCGTGTCCAAGGATTTC
>CAYWND010000379.1:0-3409 GCA_964459085.1 uncultured Oceanibium sp.
CCAAGACGATGGGCGGTTAAGGCCGGTGCTCACCCCCTGCTCAAGGTTGAGCAAGGGGTTAAGCATCTGATATCATTAAGTATCACAAAAAAGGGGTGTGTGCTGCGCACCCCTTTTCTCATGCATTCGCGTGTCCTGGACCGGGACGGCCCAGCGTCTCGATCACGCCCGCGCCGATCACCAGGACGGTGCCGATCCCCTCGCGCCAGCCAAAAGGCTCGCCCGCGAATGCGGCGGCGGTGGCCACGCTGACCACCACATCGCCCATCAACAGGATCCCGATCCGCCCAGGCGACAGAACGGTCGCAGGCCAGATCGTGAGATAGAGCATCGGCAGCACATAGAGTGCGGTCAGAAACGCAAACGGTGCGGCCCGCACCGCCGCGCCGGTGTCCGGCATACCCCCAATCGCCGATATCCCCAGCACTGCCCCGCCCAACCCCAATGTCGCCAGTGACACCGCAAGGCTACCCCCGGCAAAGGCCAGCATCTGGTCCATGGCCGGGATCTGGCGCATGCGATAGAGGTTCAGCGTGCCCACGGCCCAGGCCATGCCCGAGGTCAGTGCCAGCCAGTCACCCGTGTTTCGGGGCAGGGGCAGGTTGCCAGGCCCGCCCAGCACCACCACCAGCCCGGCAAAGCCCGACAACATGGCCAGGGTGCGGGTCCAGGTCAGCCGCTCGCCCAGATAGGCGATCCCCAGGGCCGTGCCCCAGACCGGGGTGAGGTAGAACAGCAGGATCGCGCGTACGACCTCGGTCAGCAGGATCGACGTGGCATAAAGGCTGAAGGCCATGCCGGTGAAGGCGCCGCACAGCAGCAGGGCCGTGGCGTTCCGTGCCATCCGGTGCCGGTTTCGGAAGGCCACCGGGACCAGCAAGGCAACGGTGAAGACGAAGATCGCTGTTCCGGCCCAAGCGCCGGGCAGCCCGGCCTCGCCCAGCCAGCGCAGCGGCATCCAGATCAGCCCCCACAGCGCACCGCCCAGGACGATCCCCGCAACCGGCAGGACATCGCGCCGCATGAACGCCGCGTGCCCTACTGGACCCAAGGGACCGCAATCAAGATCTGCGGACCCAGATCTCGACCCGGCGGTTCAGTTCATTGGCTTTGCCGCCCGCATCGCAGGCTATCGGATTGACTGCGCCCAGACCTATGGTCCGGATCAGCGTTTCATCCAAAGCGCCGCTGTCGTCAGCAGAGATCAACGCCCGCTTGACCAGTCCAGCCTCGATCCGCCCGATCTGGCGGTTGCGACTGGCATCGCCGGTGTCTTCGGAGTAGCCCACCAGGAACAGCTCGGCCAGATCGCCCTGGTCCGCAAACTCCAGAATGCCAGCCAGGTCGGCCGTGGCGCGGCGTTCCAGGCGGTTCGAGCCCGGTTCAAAATAGAGAACGGTGCTAAGCTGTTCGGCGACCCCCATGATGCGGATCGCGTTCGAGATGTTGATCCGTTCGAACCGGTCCGTGACATCGCCCAACGACCGTTCCAATCTATCGATGCCGCTATCCAGGCTGTAGCGTTCCAGCGGCCCCAGCGAGACCAGGCCGGTGTTTTTCAAAAGGTCGCGGTCGTTGTCGCCCAGATGGGCGAACATCTCGGCCGCCAGGCCCGATGTGCTGCGGGCCTGGGCCAGGATCTCGCGCGCGAACGGATAGGTGCGCGTCTTCAGCGCGGCGTCCGTGGCGCTGACCGGAGTGTTGCAGCTGTCCAGGACATCCAGCACCTTGGCCGTCCCCGCCTGGGCGCGGCTGACGAACCCGATTGCGCCGGGGCGCTGGGCCAGCGCCTGAACCAGGGCGCTGCTGGTGCCGAAACTGGCGGCACCGGGTTTCAGCGACAGGTTTTCAGGGGCCAGCAGGGCCGCTTCCAAGGCGCCATGCATGTCGTGGGTTTCGATATGGGCCAGCACGTCGATCGGCAGATCCGGCCCGCCCAGTTGCGCCCAGTTGGACACCGTCCCGGCAAAGATCGCGCCCAACTGGCTGGGCGGCAGGGCGGTGATAGGATTGTCGGGGTGGACGGCGGCGACCAATGCGTCGACGCCCAATAGGCGCGTCTGCCCGTCGTCGGGATCGGTCAGGCCGGGAACGGCAGACATGAAAACGATGTCTGCCCGGCCTTCGACCAGCGCCTCGATGCTGGTCTCGGTGCTTTCCGACAGGCTGGCCAGCACCACGCTGGGCCGGCCGGTGCCCGAGGACAACGTGCCCGCAAGCAGCCCCGAGGGGGCGCCCGCGCCCGCGGCGGCATCGGGGGCGACGAACTGGGGCGCGATGACGTCCATTTCCTCGTCCCGGCTGCGGGCGAGCCCGGTCAGGATCTGGGGAAAGATCGGTTCGAGCACCGAGGCCGGACCGCTGAGTGTCAGGGCTGCCGGGTCGTCGGTTGCTGCCAGGGGGACCAGCGCGCTGGCCACAACGGGCGGTGCGGTTTCGGTCGACGTGGTCGACGGAGCAGGAAGGCTGGCGGGAAGCGGAACGCGGGCGGGGTCCGCGGTGGCGGGTGCTGCCTCGGGGGCAGGTTGGACAGCCGCGACCTGGGTCACCTTTTCGGCCGGGACCAGTTGGGCAACCGGGCATCCAGGGCCGGTGCACGAGGTGCCGACGGCATCGATCTGGAACGTGCCCAGGGCGGTGTCGATCTGGTATTGCGCCGTGTCGAACGAGATCAGCGTCCCTTCCAGCCGGACGCCGCCGTTGTCGGTGATCAGGATGATCTTCTCGCCCGGCACGCCTGCGGTCATGATCTCGACCGGTTCGGCCTCGGCCGGGCATCCGGGGCCCGTGCAGACCACCTTGTTGCCATCGATCGAGATGTCGCCGATCACTGTGCGCACCCGGTAGACACCATCCTCGAACGCCAGAAGTTCGCCACTGACGGTGATGTCCTCGGCCTCGGATCGCAGCGAGACCTGTGTATCCTGTGCCTGCGCTTGCGCGCCAAGGACTGCCAGCACCGTGGCCGCCGCGAATCCCCGTACCGGATTGCGCCATGGGCGCACGTCCCCAACGGATCCCTCATTCTTGTGTGTTGTCACCGCTCTAACCGCCTGTTTGCCAGGGTTCAGGGCACAAGCTGGTCACTGTACCCTCAATTATGGCGGGAATTTGAAGGGATGGACCCGCCCCTTGTCAAGGTTGGCGCCCCGGCGGTCGGGCCGGGCGGCGGCGCGTTTCCCGTTGCAGGCGCCCCCGTTTTCGGACATTTTAGCGCCGAGCAGAAGAACAAGCGGGGAAACTGATGCCAAGCGATGCAGCGAAACCGGCCTTCAAGCGTGTTCTTCTGAAGATCTCTGGCGAAGCGCTGATGGGACCGCAGGGATTTGGCCTGCATCCGCCGACGGTCGAGCGCATCGCGTCCGAAATCAAAAGCGTCCATGACCTTGGTGTCGAGATCTGCCTGGTG